>JACPZX010000045.1 GCA_016195325.1 Acidobacteriota bacterium | reverse complement strand
TGGCAGCGCTTCTTCGAGGAGCGCGAGGTGAAGGTCGGCCTCGTGAGCCTGGAGAAGGCCCAGATCCTCGAGGGGCTCAAGACCGGCGTCGAGATCGCGCTCGAAGACCCGACCCGCCCCCGGCAGATCGACGAGAACTAGCCATGGAATCGATGATCCGCTTCACCGACGTCCACAAGGTCTACGACGCCGGCGAGAATTCGGTCCACGCGCTCCGGGGCCTCGACTTCGAGATCGGCTCGGGCGAGTACATCGCGATCATGGGCCCCTCGGGCTCCGGGAAGTCGACCCTGATGCACATCCTCGGCTGCCTCGACGTACCGACGCAGGGGGAGTACTACCTCGCCGGCACGCCGGTGTCGCAGATGGGGTCGCGCGAGCTGGCGAAGATCAGGAACCAGCGCGTCGGCTTCGTCTTCCAGACCTTCAACCTCCTCCCGCGCGCCTCAATCGTCCGCAACGTCGAGCTGCCGATGCTCTACGCCGGCCTCGGTCGCGGAGAGAGGCGGGATCGCGCCCTCGGGGCGCTCGCGCGGGTCGGCCTGGCCGACCGGGCGAAGCACCTCCCCTCCCAGCTCTCGGGCGGGCAGCGGCAGCGCGTCGCCATCGCGCGCGCCCTCGTCAACGCGCCGTCGATCGTCCTCGCCGACGAGCCGACGGGAAATCTCGATCGCAGGACGGGCCAGGAGATCCTCGGCATCTTCGACGAGCTCCGGTCGCAGGGGCACACCGTCATCGTGGTCACGCACGACGTCGAGGTGGCGGCGCGGGCGCAGAGGATCATCCGGATCGTCGACGGCCTCATCGAGTCGGCCGTCCCGCAGGCGGAGCTCGCGGGGGCGACGGCGTGACGATCCACGAGTCGGTCATCGACGGCTTCGTGGATCTGAAATCCCACAAGGCCCGCACCATCCTCCAGACGCTCGGCGTGATCCTCGGCGTCGCCTCGCTGGTCGCGGTGCAGGGGCTGGTCGACGCCGGGCGCCGCAAGGCGCTCGAGTTCTTCTCCGAGTTCGGAGGCCTGACCAAGATGCTGGTCGTCAACAAACCCCCGAAGGAGACCGTCCAGACGGCCCGGCAGCTCGCGAGCGACGGCCTCACGTGGGACGACGCCCTCGCCATCCGGCGCGAGGTGACGACGGCGACCCAGGTCGACCCCATCGCCAGCGCCGGGCTGGTCGTCCGCTACGGCGATTACCAGAAAAAGCAGGACGTGACCGGCGCCACCCCCGACTACCAGGGGGTCTACAAGTTCTTTCCCGCGCGCGGCCGCTTCTTCATCGCGGACGACATGGCGTCGAAGTCGCGCGTCTGCGTGCTCGGAGACACGGCGGCGAGGCGCTACTTCGGCAACATCGATCCGCTCGGCAAGACCCTCTACATCGGCGACGTCGGCTTCCAGGTCGTCGGCGTGATGAAGCGCAAGGAGTTCTACTTCAACGACGGGGACAACAACGCGCTCGAGTGGATGAACCGCCAGACCTTCATCCCCCTTCCCGCCCTCTACACGCGCTTCACCGGGGACGACAGGAAGCGCGTCCAGTACATCAACGTGATGGTCGACAAGGTCGAGAACAACCAGAAGACCGCGGACGCCGTCAAGGCGCTGCTCTTCCGCCGCCACGGCGGCGTTCCGGACTTCGACGTCTTCAACCGCAACGAGCGCATGAAGCAGGCCCAGGAGCAGGGGAAGATCTTCGACATCACCTTCCTCGTCACCGGCATCATCTCGCTGCTCGTCGGCGGCATCGTCATCATGAACATCATGCTCGCGTCGTTCCAGGAGCGGATCCGCGAGGTGGGCGTGAGGAAGGCCCTCGGCGCCAGGGGAACGGACATCGCCGCGCAGTTCCTCGTCGAGTCGGTCCTCGTCACCGGCGTGGGCGGCGCCCTCGGCCTTCTGGGAGGCGTCGCGCTCGCGCGCGGCATCACGCTGCTCCTCGACCGGCCCGCCGTCATCACTCCCATGATGGCCGTCATCGGCGTCGTGGCGTCCGTCACGGTCGGACTCTTCTTCGGGCTCTACCCCGCGGTGAAGGCCGCGCGGCTGAACCCCGTCGAAGCCCTGAGGTACGAATGAACCCGGGAGAGATCCTCCGCACCAGCCTGAGCGAGATCCGCTACCACAAGCTCCGCTCGTCGCTCACCCTGCTCGGCATCATCCTCGGCACGCTCTCCATCACCGTGATGACCTCGTTCCTCGACGGCGTCGTCGGCGCCGTCTGGTCGGGCTTCACCGACCTCGGGTTCGACGGGGTCATGTTCGTGCAGGATCGCGACGCGAGAGACCTGAGGGAGACGGCGATCTTCGGCCGCTCGCGCGGCCTGCAGCCCGAGGACGCCGACGTCATCCTGGCCCGCCGCGACAACGTCGCCGCCGTGGCCCCCGTCTCCTACGACCAGATGATCGCGCGGCGGGGAGAGACCGAGCGGAAGGTCCGCATCATGGGCGTGACGGAAGGCTACAACGTCGTGCGCGGCCGCTCGCTCGATTCGGGGCGCTTCTTCAACGACCTCGACCAGAACTCCTACGGGCGTGTCTGCGTGCTCGGTTACAACCTCAAGAAGCGCCTCTTTGGCTCGGAAGATCCCCTCGGGAAGACCATCTCCCTCGACTCGCGCCCCTTCCGCGTCGTGGGCGTGGCGCAGCATCTCGGGAATCCCCTCTTCAACGACGACGAGATGCAGGAAGAGATGGAGGGGCTGTACGTGCCGCTCGCGACCCTCCGGAAGTTCTACCAGGGGGACGAAGCGCCGATCACATTCATGGCGGTGAAGGCCGCGCGGCTGAACCCCGTCGAAGCCCTGAGGTACGAATGAACCCGGGA
>JACPZX010000044.1 GCA_016195325.1 Acidobacteriota bacterium | reverse complement strand
TCGCGCTGGGGCTCTCGTGAGTTGGACAGCATCGCGGGGGAACCTCGACGGGCTACCCGGGTTGCACCCGTCCGAAACCGCCTCTACGGCCTCAAGAACGAGGGTTCAGGCCGCCAAGGTCGGCGTTCTTGGACAGCAGTGATGTGATCAAGGCGTTGGAGCTCCACCATGAGTTCGTCGGGATTGCCGTCCCCGTGGTGGTGACGCTCGGAGGCGTAGGCGTGGTCCACCTCTGTGAAGCTAAGCCCGATTTGTGCGCTATCGCCGGAGAGGATTCCAGCGGCGTAGTGTCTCAGGTCGCCGTTCAGGCCTACTTCCTTCTTGTCGAAGCCCTTCGAGAGACGCTCGTCTGGCGAGAGGTGAAGGTGGCGCTTGAAGTCGCAGAGGAACAAGGGCGTGCCGGCAATTGGGAGGGTGCATCGGAGGCTCTAGGGTTTGCGCGCTCCAAACTCGGTGGATTGCAACGCTTCAGGGAGCAAGCTGAGAGGGTCGCTGATTACATCGATCGAGCTCGGTCGGCTGCGGAGGAACTTAACGCTCCCGGCCCGACGCCTCCCGCAAAGTCGAATTCACCCGCCGGCGCACCTCCTCCCACTTCCATCCTTGGACCGGGGCAAGGATTGGAGACAGGTAAGAATCCCGGAAATGGGTCGGCGTGCTATGTCTGCGGCTCACAGATTAGTCGTTAGTCCCAACTTAGGCGAGTCCAGTGACGCGAGGAACTAAAGAACTGAACACAATAGCCGTCCACGATTCGGAGCAGGTGACCTCGGGGGGTAGGCAAGAGCTTGAGCGTCGAGGTCAACGGGGACGTCGTCCTGAAAGCCCCAGACTTGTCTTGGCGTTGACCCGTGCGTAACCCGCTTTGCAACAGTTGCAGCGATCCCGAATCGTGGTTTTCTATTTTGGGGATCAGTGAGGTCTCAAGACTGACATGAATCGACTCCGTCCGCAGCGAGGGAACCGCGCGCTTCACCTACTCGGCGTGTTGTCAATCGGAGCTGGTGCGATCATCGCTCTGTGGCTTTCGATTCCGTTGGGCGAGCTTCCGCCGGAGTTCTTGCGCTTGGACTTCGTGATTGGTCTCTTAACCCTGTCACTGGCAGTCGGAGCCACTCGATGGACAGACTACGGCAGAGCCCCGTTATACAACATTGCAAACGCATTGCTCGCGGCCGTCACTTGTCTGATGTTGATGGGAGTGAGCGTAGCATCGCTCACCGTCGGAACTGTCACTGGCGCGTTGGTTCTCGGATTCAGACTTGTTAGGGCACGGACGACGACAAGGCGACGGGGAAAACCGTAATGTGTGACCGCCTTGACTATTTCCGTTCATATCTGTCCAAGATCGGCCGCGATTCATGCCGCCTGGAGCGGAGAGGCAGCGCATCCTCGATGCGATCAAGACGGCGATCCTCGACGAGATTCAATCATTGCACTTGGAAGACAGGTTTACCGACGAATCGCTCGACGTCGGCGTGAGAAGCTTCGACGGAGTGCAGCAGGACATCACGGTATGGTACTCGCTCCCACCCTTTGGCCCGGTAGTTCGGAATCTGGAACTGAAACTTCAGAGGACCAGTGCAAGATTCTCGGTCAGCGCCTCGCAAGGACCGACGCCGAATTCGTCGGAATTCGAAACTGAGGAAGCGCTCACCGAGCACTACCGTCAACGGCTTCACGAGAACTCGCTTCACTTGACGGTCCCCTTGCGGCACCGCAAGTGAGAGCAGCCTTGGCCTTTTCTTCAAACACGCGTGGTGATCTCACCTCACACCGTCCTATGCGAGTTCCTCGACGTCTTCGAGCTGCAGTCCTTGACCGCGCTCGCAACGCCAATCCATTCCTAGAACTTCCCCGTCTGCAGCCGCAGCGCGTCGGGGAGATCCCCGTCGAATCCGTCGCGCGCGAGATCGCACCAGAGCGCGAGCCCGCGCCACGAGCCGAACGGCGCGTAGAACTTCTCGATGGCCTTGTCGGTCACCGGGCGGCCGCCGCGGCGCGTCTCGCTGAACTCGCGGCGGCACCACGAGTCGATGCCGAGGCCGTCGTACCGGCTGACGAGCTTGAGCACGTTGTCGGCGACGTAGCACCCCGCCCCCTTCACCGAGGCGATCTCCTTGCGGATCTCCTCGAGGGGCATCGAAGGGTTCAGCCACGCCGAACGACTGAGGTCCTTCCTCGAGCCGGTCAGATGCGTGTGCCGCCCGGAAATGGCCATTCGAATCGTGCTATGTTCCTCTACACACAAACTCTGTCTGCACTCATTTCTTCATTCAACTGAGACCGATCGGTATGAGAGTCGCTCACACCGCCGGGCGACTCGGCGGCATCCTTCCATGGGCAAACACCCGAGACGTTGCGGAGTCCGAGACCCCGAGCCGCCGGAACCGGCGCCCCGGAGAGAACTCGCCGATCGAGGAGGAGAGCTCTTGATGCGCACGAGACCGTGGATGCTCCTGCTGCTCGGGTTCGTGGTCGAAACGGGGATACCGGTGTCCTGGACTCCCGCCGCGGCGGCGCGCCAGTGGACCCTGGATGAACGCGTGCGCGCGCAGGAGGTGATCGAGCGTTTCTACTACTCGCACCTTGAGGGAGCGACGCTCCCCTTTGAAGAAGCCGTGCCGCGAGCCGTGGTGCAGGCGAAGGTGATCGAGTCCATGAAGCGTTCCGAGGCGCTCGACCGCATCTGGCACGAGAAGGTCACCTCGCAGGCGCTCCAGGAGGAACTCGTCCGCATCGCCGCGAGGACGCAATACCCCGATCGGCTCCGTGAGCTGTACTCGGCGTTGGGAGACGATCCGGATCTAATCGCCGAGTGCGTCGCACGCCCGGCGCTGGTCGCTCGCCGGACAAGGGATCACTTCGCTCACGACGAGTCGATCCATGGAGCGGCCCGCCGGCAGATTACCGAGCTTCGCCGACGACTCGTTTCCGAGGAGATCTCCGCGGACGCGCCGCGTCGCGGAAGAACTGAAGTCGAAATCGTGAGCGAGTCACCGGAGGAGGCGCTCACCGGATCCCTGAGTCCAACGCCCCGCATTCCACTTGCTCCCGGAGCGTTCGAAGACTGGCGAGAGGAGTGGGGGATGAGAGCCGGTGAGATCTCCCCGGTGCGCGAGCTCGAAGGCGAGTTCGCGGTCGAGGTCGCGCTTGCCGTGTCGAACGACCGGATCCGCATGGCCCGCTACGTCGTGAACCGGCCGACGTGGGATTCATGGTGGTCAGAGGCGAAGAAGCGACTCTCCGGGGATGTCGGGTCCGCTGCTGAAATCGAAGCCACCGCGAAGCCCGCGCTCCAGTCGCCGGCGTCCGTCTGCTCCAGCCAGGACCGGTGGATCCCCATGAGCAACGCCAGCGCGCCGTCCCCGCGAAACGCGCAGACCGCGGTCTGGACCGGGACCGAAATGATCGTCTGGGGAGGCGTCGCCTCGGGTGCCTACCTCAGCACCGGAGGGCGATACGACCCGATGCTCGACGTCTGGAATCCTGTCGCGACGAGCAACGCGCCCGAAGGCCGTCTCTACCACACGGCCGTCTGGACCGGATCGGCGATGGTCGTGTGGGGCGGGCTCAGCCCGACCGACGGCCTCGCCTCCGGCGGCATCTACTCCCCGGTGACGGACTCCTGGACGCCCACCGCGGCGGGCAACGCGCCGGCCAAGCGGTTCGGTCACACCGCGGTCTGGAATGGCACGCACATGATCGTCTGGGGTGGGGCGCAGGGGGGGAGTTCCTCCGGCTACGCCGACGGGGGATCGCGCCTCGATCCCAAGATCAACGTCTGGTACCCCATGTCGAACGTGTCCGCCCCCAGCCCGAGGTTTTTTCACGTGGCCGTTTGGTCCGGATCGGAGATGCCCGTATTCGGCTCGCCGTCGTCGATTCCATCGACGGAGGCGCGCTACGTGGCGGCGCGCGACGCGTGGACTCCGATGAGCGTGACATTCGCACCGGAATACCGGATCGACGGCGCCGGCGCGTGGACCGGCCGCGAGATGCTCGTCTGGGGAGGTGACCTGGGGACTCTCCCCCCGGCGCCCGTGAATTCGGGAGGACTGTACGACCCGAGCCACGACTCCTGGCGTCTGACCACACTCAGCAGCGCCCCGGCCCCGCGCTTTGGTTTCGCATCCGCGTGGACGGGGCAGTATTTTCTGGTCTGGGGCGGAAGGTACTGGGATGGCCAGGGGTACCAGCGTTACGGCGACGGCGCGCGCTACGACCCTTCGCACGACACGTGGACCCCGATGGATTCAGCCGGTGCGCCGACGCGTCGAAGCGGAATGCGCGGCGTCTGGACGGGCTCCTCGATGCTCGTCTGGTCCGGGTTCGGCGACGGCGTGAATCATGACGACGGCGCGGCCTACGTACCCGCTCAATCGACCGGGCTCGACACGGACGGAGACGGCGTCGACGACGGCTGCGACAACTGCGCGTCCGTCGCGAACCCGGGACAGGAGGACGGGGACCTGGATGGCGTCGGAGACGCATGTGACAACTGTGCCTCGGTCCCCAACCCGATGCAGGCGGACAACGATCACGACGGGATCGGAAACGCCTGCGACGTCGAGACGTGCGACGCCATCGACAACGACGGCGATGGCCAAATCGACGAGGACGACCCGGGCGGAGGCTCGATCTGCTCCATGGGAGCGCCGGGGGTCTGCTCGGCGGGTATCGAGCATTGCGTGTTCGGTGCGTTGTCCTGCTTCGGGGTGAATCAGCCGTCCGCTGAACGGTGCGACGGCCTCGACAACGACTGCGACGGCCAGATCGACAACGGGGATCCCGGAGCGGGTGCCGTCTGCCGCACGGCGGTCCCCGGCATCTGCGCGAAGGGCGTGACGGAGTGCATGGGAGGCTCGATCGCTTGCCTCGGAACCGAGGCGGCGCGAGCCGAGGTCTGCAACAACCTCGACGACGACTGCAATGGAGTGAAGGACGACGCGACCGGCGGGTGCTCTCTCTTCGCCCTCGCGCCGCTCGATGGCGACGTCCTCGAGTGCGCCAGCGCGAAGACGTTTCAGCCGACGTTTTTCTGGAATCCCGCGCAGTACGACGGCTTCCAGATCTCGATCAACACGACGCCGACCTTCATCAAGGCGAACGGCGTCACGAGCGGGAAGAAGCTCCTGTCAGGGACTTTCTGGCACTTGCCGAAGGCGCTGTGGACGAAAGTCTGCAAGAAGGCCGTTAGCGGTGCACCGCTCTACATCCGCATTCAGGGAACTGATCTCGCCGTCCCGCCGACGGATCCCGCACGCACGTTCATGAGCCCTGTGGTGACGACGTCGGTTCACAAGTAAGGCCCTAGAACTTCCCCGTCTGCAGCCGCAGCGCGTCGGGGAGATCGCCGTCGAACCAGTCGCGCGTGAGATCGCACCACAGCGCGAGCCCCCGCCACGAGCCGAACGGCGCGTAGAACTTCTCGATCGCCTTGTCGGTCACCGGGCGCCCGCCCCGCCGCGTCTCGCTGAACTTGCGGCGGCACCACGAGTCGATGCCGAGACCGTCGTAACGGCCGACGAGCTTCAGGACGTTGTCGGCGACGTAGCGCCCCGCCCCCTTCACCGAGGAGATCTCCTTCCGGATCTCGTCGAGAGGCATCGAAGGGTTCAGCCAGGCGGAGGGAGAAAGGGCTCCCGACGCGACGCGCTTCGCGAGCTCGCGAAGATAGGCGGCGCGGTAGCCGGCCTTGATCTTCGACACGAAGAAGCGCTCGGGGCGCGACGCCATCGCCTCGGCGGTCGGGAAGGAGCGGCGCCCGGAGTCCCCCGCCACCGGCTCCCCCACCTCGCGGACGAGCGCCGAGGTCATCAAGCGCGTCAGAGCCCACGTGCAGTTCGTCGTGCAGATCATCTTCACGAGATCCTCGAACGGATCCGGCGCGCGAAGAAGAGGCCCCGCCTTCGCCTCGGCGACCCACGCGTACCCATCCATGCTGCGGCAGACCACGTGGAAGTCGCCGAAGGGCTCGTCGAGTCGGAACATGTGCCGAACCTGGCGCGCGATCTCCTCGCGCACCCTCGGCCCCGCGGCGCCGCCGCCGTGAACCGCGATGTCGAGCGAGCTCCCCTTCCCCTCGGTGATCGAGATCCCGCGGGCGCGCCCCCCCGGCGTGAGGACGACGCGGCGGAGCGCGCGGGCGTCGAGATCCCACTCGAACGGGGCGAGGTCGAACCAGCCGTGGCTGTAGACGGTGCGCAGGAAGGCGAAGCTCGGCGGCACCGGGATCGCGAAGGTTGATCCGCCGTCGCGGGGGCCGTTATCATCGCCGCTCTCGACTCTTCGACTCACTCGACACTCTCCCGGGAGGCGTTCCCATGGCCAGCTTCGTCAAAGCCGCGAAGGCATCCGAGCTCAAGTCCGGCGACGCGCGCGTCGTCGAGATCAACGGAAAGGCCTGCGCGCTGTTCAACGTGGAAGGGAAGTTCTACAGCATCGACAACACCTGCGTCCACCGCGGGGGCCCTCTCGGCGAGGGGTTCCTCGACGGCGACGTCGTGACGTGCCCCTGGCACGCGTGGCAGTACGACGTGACGACGGGGGCCTGCAGGACGAACCCGGGCCTCGCGGTGGCGTGCCACGAGGTGAAGGTCGAGGGGGACGACGTCCTGATCGCGGTCTAGGGGGCGGCCGCCGTTCCTGAGACCGCGGCGGCGAGGTGATCGATCGTCATCAGAAACGCCAGCGACCCGGGCTCGCGCGGCGGGATCGCGTCCACCGCGATCCGGGCGAGCGTTCCCTTCTTGAAGAGGATCGTCCCGCGCCCCAGGTCGAGGATCTCCCCCGCCATCTTCGACAGATCCGGCTCGTGCCCGACGAGAAGGACGGAGTCCGCGTATTTCGCGGGGCCCGCCGCGAGGATCTTCCTGATCTTGTCCCACCTCGCCCCCGCCGCCATCGCCTCCTCGACGGAGAGGCGGTCGCGCTCGCCGAGCGCGTCGGCGACGATCTCCGCCGTCTCCTTCGCGCGCACCAGCGGGCTCGTGAGGATGCGATCGAAGCTGAGCCGCAGGCGGAGCATCCCCGCCGCCGCCCTCCTCATGCGCGCCGCACCGTCCTCGGTCAACGGCCTCTCGGCGTCGTGCCCGTAGCGCGGATCCTTGTGCGACGCAGCCTCGGCGTGCCGGAGCAGATACAGGTCGGCCATTTTCGAATGACTCCCGGGGTTCGATGATGAATTGCGCGC
The DNA here is from genome assembly GCA_016195325.1 of Acidobacteriota bacterium. Taxonomy (NCBI): domain Bacteria; kingdom Pseudomonadati; phylum Acidobacteriota; species Acidobacteriota bacterium. The sequence goes on along the minus strand of JACPZX010000044.1, from coordinate 11,288 downwards.
AGGATAATACGCGCAAAGGCCGAGAACATCAATGGATTGGTCTGTCCGTACGGCATGAAGTGATCCGCGGATCGGATCGGCCTGCGGAACGGCGGCGCGCTCGTCGCGCCGCGAGAAGCCTTCAGCAGCGGCGGACGCGCGAAGGCGCGCAGCCGTCTGCTGCAAGGCGTGACCTCCCGCGCCCCTCTCGGTGAGCTTGATGTCGTGAGCGAGCTGGGTAGCTCGAATCGAAACAAGTTGGGCCGCCAGGAGGCCCGCGCGGAGGAGGGGACCCTCTGGGAGGGCTCGCGCGAATTCCCAACGGCCCAACGGCACATACACCGCGATAAGCGGGGCCTATCCTATTCGGGATCGATTAGTTTTTCGATAGCGCCGAAGCCCCTGCGGGGCGCGGGGATTGGGGCGGCGGGACGGATCCGGCCTCAGGTGCGGCTCCCGACGTCTGGACCTCGATCTCGGCGAGGACCTTGTCGATCTCGTCGATGCGGTAGGCGTCCTGCATCGAGCAGAACCTCGGGCCGCACATCGAGCAGAACTGCGCGCTCTTGAAGTAGTCGGCGGGGAGCGTCTCGTCGTGCATCCGCTTCGCCGTCTCGGGGTCGAGGCTCAGCGCGAACTGCGCGGGCCAGTCGAAGTTGAAGCGCGCGCGCGACAGATCGTCGTCGCGCTTCCGCGCCCCCTTCCTCCCGCGCGCGATGTCGGCGGCGTGGGCCGCGATCTTGTAGGCGATGACGCCGTCGCGGACGTCGTCGGCGTCGGGAAGGCCGAGGTGCTCTTTGGGGGTGACATAACACAGGAGGGACGCTCCGTGGTAGGCGACCATCGTCGCGCCGATCGCCGAGGTGATGTGATCGTAGCCGGGGGCGATGTCGGTGACGAGGGGCCCGAGCGTGTAGAACGGGGCCTCGTGGCAGATCTCCTGCTGCTTCCGCACGTTCATCTCGAGCTGGTCGAACGGCACGTGGCCCGGCCCCTCGATCATGACCTGCACGTCCTTCTCCCACGAGCGGAGCGTCAGCTCCCCGAGCGTCTCGAGCTCGGCGAACTGCGCGCGATCGGAGGCGTCGTGGAGGCAGCCGGGGCGCAGGCCGTCCCCCGCGCTCACCGTGACGTCGTAGCGCGCGAGGATGTCGAGCACCTTGTCCCAGTTCTCGTAGAGGGGGTTCTCCTTCCGGTGGTACATCATCCAGTGGGCCAGGAGCGATCCGCCGCGGCTCACGATGCCGGTGATGCGCCCGCGCACGAGCGGGAGATGTCGGAGCAGGACGCCGGCGTGGAGCGTCATGTAGTCGACCCCCTGCTTCGCCTGGTGCTCGATCATCTGGAGGAGGTCGTCGGCGGTGAGGTCCTCGATCTTCTTGAGCTCGGCCACCGCCTGGTATATCGGAACGGTGCCGATCGGCACCGGGCAGCTCTCGATGATGGCGCGGCGGATGGCGTCGATGTCGCCGCCCGTCGAGAGGTCCATGACGGTGTCGGATCCGTAGCGCACCGCGATCTCGACCTTCCGGAGCTCCTCCGCGACGTTGGAGGTCACCGACGAGTTGCCGAGGTTCGCGTTGATCTTCGTCCGGGCCGCGATGCCGATGCCGCAGGGCTTGAGATTCACGTGGTTGACGTTCGCGGGGATGATCATCCTCCCGCGCGCGACCTCCGAGCGGATCAGCTCCGGCTCGAGTCCCTCCACGTCGGCGACGTATCGCATCGCATCCGTCACCACCCCCTGGCGGGCGTGGCGCATCTGCGTGACGGCTTTCCCATGGGCGGCGGACATGATCGTCATCCTCTCCCGGACCCGCTCGCGGCGCTCGCGCGGCGACTTGGGTCCGATCAGACCAGGCTCACGGCCGCATCGGCGGCCCTCGGCTCCAGTCCAGGCCGCGGCAGGGTGGAGGCGTAGTGCAGCTCCTCCCTGATGATGTGGCAGCCGGCCGGCAGGAGTCCGTAAATCCCGATCAGAATCTCCTCGGGGCGGACGGTCGCGCCTCCCTCGAGGAACGCGACGGAGAAGGCGAGGCCGACCCTGCCGATCTCCGGAGCGTCGCTCCAAGATACCCCACTCGTGAACTTCCTGAGATCCACCTGGACGAGCTTCCCCTTGCGGCGCTTCTCGATCACGCGGGACGCCGCGGCGTTGAACGCCTCGACGCGCGACCAGTGCCACGCGGCGTCGCCTCCCTGCGGGGACCCGGGGGGCGCGCCGGCGGGCGACGCGTCGTCGTCCGGGGCGTCATCCGTAAGAGCGGCCCGGGAGTTCTCGGCGTCGTCCCGCAGCCCCGACTCCTCGTTGAAGGGCATCGTCTCGACCGAGCCGCTCCCCCGCCCCGGCGTGAGGAGCGCGGGCTCGACGAGAAGGGGCACCGACACGCGGTACGCCGCGGAGCGGACATCCCCGGCGAGGGACGGCGCGCCGGGGGGGACGAGCGCCACGCTCTCGATGACGAGCCCCTCGGGGAGAACGTCGTTGAGGCGCTTCACGAGCGCGGTGGGGTCTGTCGGAGCGCCGAGCTGGAAGTCGACCGCCTCCCTCGCCCCCTCGACGCCGAGCGCGAGCGCCGGCGTGAAGGCGAGAAGAGGCTTGGGGTTGAACCCCTGCGAGTACTTGAGCCCGAGCCCGGCCCTCCGGAAGGCGCGCGCGAACCCGCGGACGAGATCGAGATGGGACGTGAAGCGCGCCCCCCCCCGCTTCGCGAACGTGGCGCGGTAGCGGAAGGCGGGGGCGTCGTTCGGCGCGGGGGGAAGCGGCTTCCTGAGGTTCGGCCGCGACGAGATGTGGAGGAGGTTGTCGCGGTTCGTGACGCGCTCCTCCGTGATGTGCGGGAGATCGCACGCACAGCCGCAGTCGTAGCAGATGAGCTTGTCGTCCGGCCTGAAGGGGCGGTTGAATTTCTTGAAGGGCTTCTCGCACGCGGGCGAGACCATCGACTTGAGGGCTCGCTTCCACTCGCGGACGAGGAACTCCTTGAGGACCGTCGTGTCGATGTGGTCCCACGGGAGAGTCGATTCGAGCGGGATCGCGTCGAGGTACGGCTGCATCGGCACGCCCGCCTCGTCGAAGGCGGCGCACCACTCCTTCCATCGGAAGTGCTCCGTCCAGCCGTCGAAGCGGCACCCCTTCGCGTACGCGATCTCGATGACCTTCGCGAGCCGCCGGTCGCCGCGGCTCATCACAGCCTCGAGGTGGCTCGTCTCGACGTGATGCTTCTTGAACTTGATGTTGCGGTTCCTCACCCGGGTCGAGATGAACCGCTGCTTCGCGTAGAGGGTCTCGATCGGCTCCATCGCCGCCCACTGGAAGGGGGCGTGGGGCTTCGGCACGTGGGACGACGCGCTGAAGTGGAGGCGGGGCGTCACCCCCGGCCCCCCGTTCGCCTTCGAGAGGCGGTCGCGGCCGATGCGGAAGATCTTCTCCGCGATCTCGATCATCGCGAGGAGGTCCTCGTCGGTCTCGGTGGGGAGGCCGATCATGAAGTACGTCTTGATGAGATCCCACCCCTCCCCGAAGGCGTTGTGCGCCGCCTGGAGGATGTGCTCCTCGGTGATCCCCTTGTTGAGGACGTCGCGCATCCGCTGCGTCCCCGCCTCGGGGGCGATCGTGAAGCCGCTCTTCTTCACGCGGCTGATCTGCTTCGCGAGCTGCTCGGTGAGGCCGTAGGGGCGCAAGCTGGAGACCGACACCCCCACCCGCGAGTCGACCATCCGGTCCATCACCTTCTCGACGAGGTCGGGAAGGCACGAGTAGTCGGCGGGCGAGAGGGAGGTCAGCGAGACCTCGTCGTAGCCGGTCTCCTCGAGTGCGTCGAGGGCCGACTCGAGGATGCTCTCGGCGCTCCGCTCGCGGACGGGGCGGTAGATGATGCCGGCCTGGCAGAAGCGGCACCCCTCGGTGCACCCCCGCGCGATCTCGATCGAGACGCGGTCGTGGACGATCTCGGCGTGCGGCACGATGGTGTCGGACGGAAACGGGTACTTGTTGAGATCGTCGAGGACCGCGCGCCGCACCGGGAACGGCGGCGGCGCTTCCCCCTCGACGCGCGCGGCCGGGTCGGGGCCGGTCACGTAGTGCAGGCCGCAGTGCGGGTCCGGGGCGGTGGCGTACAGCGACGGGACGTAGACGCCGGGCAGGCGCGCGAAGGCCTTCAGCATGTCGCCGCGCGATCGCCCCGCCTCCTTCATGTCGGCGTACGTCTCGAGGAGCTTCGGGAAGGCCTCCTCCCCGTCGCCGATCAGGAAGGCGTCGAAGAAGTCGGCGACCGGCTCGGGGCTGAAGGCGACCGGCCCCCCGCCGAGGATCATCGGCGCCCCCTCCCGGCGGTCGCGGGTCCTGAAGGGGATTCCGGCGAGGTCGAGCATCAGCAGCACGTTCGTGAAGCACAGCTCGTACTGGAGGGAGAATCCGACGATGTCGAACTCCCCGAGCGGCGTGCGCGACTCGAGGGAAGTGAGCGGGAGGCCGTGCTGGCGGAGCGCCCTCTCCATGTCGGGCCAGGGGGTGAAGCACCGCTCCAGCGCCATGTCGCCGCGACGGTTCAGCAACGAGTAGAGGATGCGGAGCCCGAGGTGGCTCATCCCGATCTCGTAGACGTCGGGGAAGGCGAGGCAGGCGCGGACCCTCACGCTCTTCGGGTCCTTGACGACGGAGTTGTGCTCCCCGCCGAGGTACCGGGCGGGCTTCTCCACTTCGGGAAGAATCTGCTCGAGGGTTCTGGACATGGCGGGCCTTCGCGGGAGATAAGGTGTGACCGGCCGCGAGTATAGGATGTCGGACCAAAAAAGTCCCCGCGCCTCCGGCGAAAAATTTCTCTTGCCCCTTTCTTGAGTATTTCGCTAAAGTATGGCGCCCGACAGGGGAGTGCGACCGGAGGAAATGGTTGCGGATCACCAAGCAGAGCGAGTACGGGCTGGCCGCGATTCTCTACCTCGCGTCCCAGCCCGCAGGTAAGCTCAGCTTCCGGGTCGAAATCGCGACCCGCTGCGACATCCCCGGCATTTTCCTCGCGCAGATCCTGGCGAGGCTGAGGCAGCGAGGCATCCTGGGCTCGCGCCGAGGCGCCCGCGGCGGATACTTCCTCAGGGTCGAGCCGCAGAGGCTGACCCTGGCGGATGTCCTCGAGGCGCTCGAAGGGAAGTCGGACCTGATTCGTTCGATCGACATGGCCGCAGGCGACCCCGCCGCGCTGCGGCAGTCACCCGCCGGCATTCGCCGCGAGGCGTTCCGCCGGGTGCAGGAGAGAGGCCGGGAGCTGCTCAGGAGCATCAAGATCGGCGAGCTGCTCTCGGCGAACGAGCACACGGCATCTGCAACGTGATGGGGCCTCGCGCCCCTTGGACATCTTGAGTCTGGCTGTCGAACCACCGGAGGGTTCCTTCCGATGAGGCTGAACAAAATAGTAGGCACCGGCGCGGCCGCCGCGGCGAACGTCGCGTGGCACGCCTTTCAAACTGTGAACCGGATGTTCCCGGAGGGGTCGTTCCAGCCCAGGTGGGCCCCGGCGCCCCTCCTCAAGAGCCGCGAGCGCTCCTACCCTCAGCTCGGATTCCCGCGCAAGACCGACTCGCTCTGCCCGCGCTGCGTCAAGGAGGTGCGCGACCAGATCATCAGCGGGGAGGTCGACTGGCACATCCTCGTCGACGGGAAGCCCGGGGAGATCCAGGCGACCATCGTCGAGCGCGACGGCAAGGTCTTCATGGAGAAGACGTGCGAGAAGCACGGCCCGTTCTCGGACATGATGGCGGTCGACTCCGACTTCCTGAGGCGCATGGAGAAGCTCTACCCGGGGCGCGATTTCCGCATGGCCCCCGACGAGCACCATGACCACGGCTCCTCCACGGTGCGCTACGGCCGCGGGGCGGTGCTCACCGTCGACCTGACGAACCGCTGCAACATGATGTGCAACCCCTGCTTCATGGACGCGAACCAGGTCGGCTACGTCCACGAGCTGACGTGGGAGGAGATCAAGGAGATCCTCGACCACGCGGTCGAGGTGAAGCCGAAGCGGCAGATGTCGGTGCAGTTCAGCGGCGGCGAGCCGACGATCTCCCCGTACTTCCTCGAGGCGGTCGCCTACGCGAGGAAGGTCGGCTACCAGAGCGTGCAGGCGGCGACGAACGGCATCCGGTTCGCGCAGGACTTCGAGTTCGCGAAGGCCGCGAAGCGCGCCGGGCTGCGCCTCGCCTACCTCCAGTTCGACGGCGTCACGAACGAGGCCAACTCGCACCGCGGCGTCGGCAACCTCTTCGACGTGAAGAGGCAGGCGATCACGAACCTGAAGGAGGCCGGCGTCGACATCACGCTGGTCGTGACGATCGTCAACACGATCAACAACGACCAGGTCGGCCCGATCATCAAGCTGGCCGTGGACAACATCGACAAGATCAACGCCATCTCCTTCCAGCCCGTCTCGTTCACGGGGCGCGACGAGGAGATCTCGGACGAGGATCGCGAGAAGCAGCGCTACACCCTCTCGCACCTCGCGCACGACGTGAAGACCCAGCTCGGCGTGACGGAGCCGATGCGCGACTGGTACCCCCTCTCCGCCTCGGGCCCCTTCAGCGACATGAGGGACCTCATCGACGGGAAGAACGCCGAGTGGGGAAACCTCAAGTGCGGCTGCCACCCCAACTGCGGCATCGGCACGATGCTCCTCGTCAACGAGACGACGAAGCAGATCATGCCCTTCCCGCAGATCCTCAACGTCGACCAGATCATGGAAGATTTGAAGGTCATCAACGACGCCGCGCGCGGCCGCACGATGACGATGATGCAGATGGTGCTGAGCGTCCTCCGGAACTACCGCGCGAAGGAGGCCGCCCCGGGCCTCGGCCTCTGGGACATCGTGAAGGTCATCGACGGCCACAACGGCCGACGCCTGGGCCTGGCCGAGCAGAACCGGTACGAGTGGCGCATCCTCCTCGTCGCCGGCATGTGGTTCCAGGATCTCTTCAACTACGACTTCCGGCGCACCGAGATGTGCATCATCCCCTACGGGACGCAGGTCGGTGAGGTCTCCTTCTGCGCCTACAACACCGGCGTGGGCTGGCGGCAGATTGTCGAGGAGATGTTCCAGGTCGCGTCCACCAAGGAATGGTACGAGAAGAAGGGGCGCCACGAGATCTTCGCTCACGGGAAGAAGGTCCCGCTGCCGATGATCGGCGAGGACGGGCGGCTGCGCACGCCGCTCCGCGTCCCGCAGCTCGGGGCGGCCCCCGCGGCGCCGGCCCCGATCCAGGTCGCCGCGCTCTCGCCGTCCACGGGGAACGGCAAGTCGCACGGCGGGACGAACGGCAACGGCCACACCTCGATCCCCGCCATCCTCACGGTGGGGGATCCGTCGAACGCCTCGCGATCGGGAGGATCGATGACCGCCGAGGAGAGGGCGCGCCTCAACCGCACCTGATCGGCCGTCCCGGAATCGAACGAGCCCCGTCGCGGCTTCCGTCGCGACGGGGTTTCGCTTTCCGGGGGCATTTCCATTGCCTCCCGGCCCGAATGGACGAATATTCCGGATGAGTGGTCCCGGGCGAAGGTGTCCGCTCGGGCCGGTTGTCGGGTTTTTCGGGAGGCGGGCCGCCGAGCGCGGGCCGGAGGGGTATATAAAGATGATACGACCCGGCGCGGGCTGGTCTTTCCCGATCGCCGTCCTCATGGCGGCCACACTGATCTCGACGACCGGGTCCGCGGCCGCCCCCCAGGTCGCCAGCCGAAAGGGGTGGATCGAGGCCCTTCCCGGCCACCGGCTCGACATCCTTCCCCGCGGGTCGCGCGTCGTCGAGAGCTACGGGGAGAGGCTCTTCGTCGAGCTCCCCGCGGACGCCGTGCAGGCCCTCGCGGCGCACGGCCTCGCCTTCCAGCCCGCCGACGACGCGGATGTTCTGGCGGTCGGCGCCGAGAGGTTCGACGCCCGGGACGGTGAGCCGATCCTGGCGGCCGAGCTGCACGCGACGATCGGCGCCGCAGCGAAGCGGCCGTACCTCCTCAAGTTCGACGCGCCGGTGAAGCCCGAGTGGCTCGCCGACCTCGCGGCACACGGGATCGAGCTGCTCCAGTACCAGCCGAGCTTCGGCTACCTCGTGATGGCCCCCGCCGGAATCGAGAGGACGATCGCCGGGATGCGGCACGTCTCGTTCTCGGGCGAGTACCACGCCGCCTACAAGGCCGAGCGCGATCTCCTCGACAAGGGGGGGCGCGACGAGACGATCTCGCTCCGCATCGTCTACTTCGATCTCCCCGACTATGGACGCCGCGTCGACGCGACGCTTGGCATCGGCGCCCGGCTCGCCTCCGTCAGCGACGCCGCCGCGACGAGCCAGTGGGCAACGCTGCACTACGTCGTCTACGACCAGTTCCCGACGAAGGAGCTCTACCGCGTGCTGCGCGATCCGGAGGTCTACTGGGCCGAGGAGTGGCACCCGCCGCAGCCCGAGGACGAGCGCGCCGCGCAGATCGTCGCCGGCAACATCACCGCCTCCCAGCCCGTCACCGGCTACCACGCGTGGCTCGCGGCCCTGGGGGCGGACGGGACCGGCGTCACCGTCGCCGTCGCCGACACCGGCCTCGACACCGGCATCCTCGCGACGCTCCACGGAGATCTCCGGAACCGGACCACCTTCGCGACAACCTTCTGCTCGCAGAACCGCGACCGCGACGGCCACGGGACGAACGTCGCCGGCATCGCCGTAGGCGATCCGCGCCTGCCGACCGGCACCGGGCTCACCGACCCGGGGGGCTTCTTCTGGGGAGCGGGCTCCGCGCCGGGGGCGCACCTCTACTTCCAGAAGGCCCTCGACTCGACCGACTGCCCGGGGGTGAGCATCGACGGCGCCAACATCGCGCAGGACGCCGTGAAGTTCGGCGGCGCGCAGATCGGCAGCCACTCGTACACCGACGGCCTCACGCCCGGAAGCTCGTACACGTCGCAGTGCCAGGTCTGGGACGCGCGCGTGAGGGACGCCGACTCGACGACCGCCGGCAACCAGCAATATGCCGTCGTCTTCTCGGCCGGGAACAGCGGCCCCGCGGCCAGCTCCCTCTCGTCGCCGCACGCCGCGAAGAACATCATCTCGGTCGGCAACAGCGAGAACTTCCGCCCCGGCCTCTGCCCCGGCGTCGCTGGATGCGGCGGCTCGGCCGACGACATCGACACGCTCAACGACTCCTCGTCGCGAGGGCCGACGACCGATGGGCGCATCAAGCCCGACGTCACGGCCCCGGGGCACGTCATCGGCGGGCCGAAATCGTCGGTCGTCACGACGTACGACTGTTTCTGCGACAGCAGCGCCCTCGCCGGCTGCTGCGCCTCGCTGGGCGTGGACGGCTCGAACAAGTACACCCTCTTCACCGGCACGAGCCAGGCGGCGCCGCGCGTCGCCGGCGCCTCGGCGATCGTCTTCAACTGGTTCAAGAATCGCTTCGCCGTCTTCCCCTCCCCCGCCATGGACAAGGCGATCCTGATCCAGGGCGCCGTCGACATGAAGGCCCTCGACGTGCCGAACAACAGCGAGGGGTGGGGTCGCATCAATCTGAAGAACTCGCTCCAGAGCCCGCTCGCGACGCAGTTCGTCGATCAGAGCACGGTGATCGGCACGACCGGCGATGCCGGCGCCTTCACCGCGAGCTACGTCGTCCAGGACTCGCGCGTCCCCGTGAAGGCGACGCTCGCCTGGACCGACGCCCCCGGCGCCGCGAGCTGCAACCCGTGCCTCGTGAACGATCTCGATCTCCTCTTGACGCAAGGAGCGACGACGTGGCGCGGGAACAACTTCACCGCCGGATTCACGAACACCGGTGCCGTGGCCGACGTGCGGAACAACATCGAGGGAATCAACCTGGCGGGAAACACCCTCGACTGCACGCCGTTCCAGATGAAGGTGCGCGCCACGACCCTCGGCGGTGACGGCGTTCCCGGGAACGCCGACACCACCGATCAGGACTTCGCCCTCGTCGTGGGGAACGCGGCGCCGAGCGGTGTCCCCGTCGCGGCCCTGTCCTCGTCGGCCGTCGGGGCCGGCTGCGACGCCGACGCCTTCCTCGATCGGCGCGAGACCGCGAGCCTGACGCTGCAGATCCAGAACGCCGGCTGCGCCGCGGCGGCGGGAGTGCAGGCGACGCTGTCGCTCGCGTCGCAGCCCGCCGGGGCGAGCGTGACGCTCTCGCCCGTCGGGGCCGAGGCGATCGGGTCGATCGGCGCCGGGGCGACGGTGCCGCACGTGTGGCAGATCTCCCTCGCGAACTCGGCGTCGTCCTTCTGCGGCCAGAAGGCGCGCTTCCGTGTAGATTTCACGGACTCGGCCGCGCACGCGTGGAGCGATTTCGTGGACGTCGTTCTCGACGCGAACGGCTTCTCGACGATCACGAACACCGACAACGTCAACACCGACAACTCGTTCTCGAAGGACCCGACGGAGTGGACCCGCCAGGCGTGCCGAACGACGAGCCCGACGCTGTCGTGGCACATGGGGCAGACGGACTGCAGCGGGATCGTGCGTGACTCGAGCACGCGAGACCTGGTCTTCTCGTACACCGTCGGCGCGAGCGATGTCCTGAAGCAACTCCAGTTCCAGCACGCGTTCAACGGGTATTCCAACGCGAGCTTCAACGACATGGTCGAGGTGGACATCGACCCCGAGAACGACGGGACCTTCGTCACCCTCGCGTCGTGGAAGGCCGGGATCAACGCGCCGGCGACGATGACCCTCGCCGGCCCCTTCGATCTCACGCCGTACAACGCCGCGCACGGAACGACGATCAAGGTGCGATTCCGTTTCACGGGCGGCGCGAACTGGGTCGGCGGAGCGAACACCGCCGCCGGCTGGGATGTGGACGACATCGTCTTCAAGTACGATCAGATCACCTGCGACGCCGGATCGTGCCCCCTCTGCTCCGCGCCGACGGGACTCACGAACAACTCCGCGTCGGACCCCGCCTCCTGCCTCGCCTCGGGGAACGCCGTTTCGTGGACGCAGGACGCCTCGGCGTGGAACGACGGGGCGGTCGGCGCGCGCACGTACACCGTCCTCCGGAGCGGGACGCCGGTCGCCTCGGGCGGGTGCGGCGGCGCGATCCCCTACGGCACGACCTCGTGCACCGACACCACCGCCGCCGTCGGCACGGCGTACACGTACACCGTCCGCTACACGAACGGCTGCGCCTCGAGCGCCGCGACGGCCGGAGCCGGCGCGACCGACCTCGCGACGCCGCCCTCCCAGGTCGGCGACGGCCTCGCCGGGACGACCCCGGTGACGATCGCCTACGACGGCGTGCACGTGATCCTCGGGTGGCAGGCGAACGC
>JACPZX010000043.1 GCA_016195325.1 Acidobacteriota bacterium | reverse complement strand
CGCAGGGAACCCCCAGCGCGTGATGCACGCCGAGAAGGTGCAGGGCCTTCGCCGGGTTCGGGAGGCCCGTGACCGAGACGGATCTTCCCCTCCCCCTCTCTTCCTTGAGGGCCTCGAGGCGGGCCGTGAACGACGGAGTTGCCAGCGGCGCGATCAACCGCCGGCCGAGGGCCGGTGGCATGTGGCGGACAGGTTAGACGGGGGTGGGGCTACTTGGCAATCGGATTGACAATCAGCCCCTTGCGCGGCCCCCCCTCCGGATCCTCTCCACGATCCTCGTCGTCGAGTAGCCGCTCTTCAACTTCACGCGCACGACCCGCCCGCCCCACAAGCGGACCTCGTCGCTTCCGACGATGGCGTCCTCCCCCCAGTCGGATCCCTTCACGAGGACGTGAGGCTTGAGGAGGCGGATCGTCTCGAGGGGAGTGTCCTCACCGAAGATCGTCACGTGATCCACGCACCTGAGCGCAGCCATGACGATCGCGCGGTCGGCTACCTTCACGATCGGGCGGCCGGGACCCTTCGACAGCCGCCGCACCGAGGCGTCGCTGTTGATGCCGACGACGAGGAGGTCGCCGAGGCGGCGCGCGGCCTCGAGGAGGGCGACGTGGCCGGGGTGCAGGAGGTCGAAGACACCGTTCGTGAAGACGACGCGCCTCCCCTGCCGGCGCAGCCTCGCACCCAGGGAGGCGAGCTGCCCGCGGGGGACGAGTTTCGCCCGGGCTTCGCCTTTTCGGCCCACCTTATTACTGCGTCGCGACTCCGGCACCGGCATGCCTCCTCAATGGGGTCAGGCTACCACGCGTCTGAATCCTGGACTCACCGTCGCGCGCGGTACCAGTCGTTGAAGAGACCGCACCCCGCGCGCAGCGTCGCCACGGCCATGTCACCCCGGAGTCTCCTCTCGATCACGCCGAGCCAGCAGAGCCGATCGGCCTCGAGCTTGAGGTGCGGCCGGTCGAGTCGCCTTCGGGCGTCGTCGAAGGCGACGTATCCCGCGCGCTCGACGAGGAGATCCACAAGCGACCGCGCGTCCGGCGACATCTCCTCCAACCACGCGGCGAAGGCGGCCTCGAACCTCGGGCGGCACGCCTCGAGTGCGGCATCGATGTCCGCCCCTTGCGAGAGAAGCCCCTTGAGAAGAAACGGATGGCCGCCCGCGAGAGAGACGATGCGCGAGACGGTGGCCGTCGGTGCATCGGGAGCGAACCGCGCGATCAGGGCTCCGGTCAATCGGCGATCCCAGACGGCCATCGGAAAGGGTTTGAGCTTCACGGCGAGCTCCGGGGGGAGGCGCCAGGGCGTGGACGTGGTCAGGCAAATCGTCGCAGGCCCCTCCGGTGCGGCGAGCGAGTCCGCGTCGTCCACGAAGAGAGTCGGGGAATCCTCCCCCAGCTCCAGAGCGACCTGCCTCACCAGCGACGTTTTCCCAATCTTCGCCCCGCCGAGGACCATCACGCTCGCGCCCTTCCGCAGCAGGCGCGCGAGCGCCGCGACGGACTGCACCCGGCCCATGAAGCGCCCAGGGCCGACCGCCGGCTCATCCCAGGCTTCCAGAGCTCCCACTCCCCTCGGGGGGGTCGTACACCCCCTGCCGGTACCAGCGGCGGATGCGGATCACGTCGCGCAGCATCTCGATCGGCGCGCTGAGGATCCCCACCTTCGAGCCCGGCGCGTTCCGCCACGTCACCGGGATCTCCTCGATCTTCACGCCGCGCTTTCTGGCGACATACAGTATTTCGACGTCCCACGAGAAGCGGTCCACGCGGGCGCGCCGGAAGATGGGCTCGGCGATGCGCCGCGACATCGCTTTGAAGCCACACTGAGTGTCGCGAAAGGGCAGCCCCGTCATCGACCGCACGACCAGGTTGAAGGTGCGCCCCATCAGCTCGCGGAGCGCGTTCTGACGGATCTCGACGTTCGACCCCGCCAACCCACGGGAGCCGATCGCGATCCCCTCCCCCATCGCCTTCAGGCGCTCGAGAAGCTTTGCCGCCTCGGTGAGGGGGGTCGACAGATCGGCGTCGCTGATCAGGATGGTGTCCCCCGTCGCGTCGAGGACCCCCCGGCGGATCGAATAGCCCTTACCGCGGTTTCGCTCGTTGACGAGGACCCGGGAGAGTCGATGCTTCGCCGCGAACCCGCGGGCGATCTCGGCGGTGCGATCGGAGCTCCCGTCGTCCACGAGGATCACCTCGCAGCCGGCGGGGTACGACGACGCGAAGCGCGCGACGGCGTCGAGGGAGCCGGAGAGCCGGACCTCCTCGTTGTAGGCCGGGATGACGAGGCTGAGCGCCGGGGCGGGAGGCCCCTTCGCCTCGGGGCTCACTTCTTCGCCGCGACCTGCATGCGGATGAGCGCTTTCTCGAGCGCCACCTTGGCGCGCTCGAAGTCGAGGCCGGCGGCGGCCCCCTTGAGGCGCTGCTCCGCGCGCCCGCGGGCGGCGCGGGCCCGCTCGACGTCCACGTCCTCGGGGCGCTCGCCGACGTCGGCGAGGACGCTCACGCGATCGGGGAGAACCTCGGCGAACCCCCACGCGATGAAGCACGAGAGGGTCTTCGCGCCGGTCCGGTACGTGAGCTCGCCGACCTTGAGGGAGGTGAGCAGGGGCGCGTGGCCCGGGAGGACGCCGAGGTATCCCTCGCTCCCCGGAAGCACGAGCTCGTCGACGTTCTCCTCGATGAGCTTGCGATCGGGAGTGACGACGGTGAAGTGGATCTTCCCTGCGGGCGTGCTCATGCCGCTTTCTTCATCTCTTCGGCGCGCGCGAGGACGTCTTCGATGCCGCCGACCATGTAGAAGGCCTGCTCGGGGATGTCGTCGTGCTTGCCGTCGACGACCTCGCGGAAGGCGCGGATGGTGTCCTTCAGCTCGACGTACTTGCCCGGGACGCCGGTGAACTGCTCGGCCACGAAGCAGGGCTGGCTGAGGAAGCGCTGAATCTTCCGCGCGCGGTTCACGATGACCTTGTCGTCCTCGGAGAGCTCGTCCATGCCGAGGATGGCGATGATGTCCTGGAGGTCCTTGTAGCGCTGGAGGACCTGCTGCACGTCGCGGGCGGTGTTGTAGTGCTCCTCGCCGAGGATGCGCGGGTCCATGATGCGCGACGTCGAGGCGAGGGGATCGACGGCCGGGTAGATGCCCAGCTCGGAGATCTGCCGCGACAGGTTCGTGTTGGCGTCGAGGTGGGCGAAGGTCGTCGCCGGCGCGGGGTCGGTGTAGTCGTCGGCGGGGACGTAGATGGCCTGCACCGACGTGATCGATCCCTTCAGCGTGGAGGTGATGCGCTCCTGGAGCTCCCCCATCTCGCTCGCGAGCGTCGGCTGGTAGCCGACGGCGGAGGGCATGCGCCCGAGGAGCGCCGACACCTCGGAGCCTGCCTGCGTGAACCGGAAGATGTTGTCGATGAAGAGGAGCACGTCGCGGTTCTCGAAGTCGCGGAAGTACTCGGCGACGGTGAGCCCCGTCAGGCCGACCCTCAGCCTCGCTCCGGGAGGCTCGGTCATCTGGCCGTAGATGAGCGCGGCGTTCTTGATGACCCCCGACTCCTTGAAGTCGAGCCACAGGTCGTTCCCCTCGCGCGTGCGCTCGCCGACCCCCGCGAAGACGCTGACGCCGTGGTGCTTCTTCGCGACGTTGTGGATCAGCTCCATGATGAGAACCGTTTTGCCGACACCGGCGCCGCCGAACAGCCCGATCTTCCCCCCCTTCATGAAGGGCTGGAGGAGATCGATGACCTTGAGGCCCGTCTCGAACATCTCGATCTTGGTGTTCTGCTCCTCGAAGGCGGGCGGCTCGCGGTGGATGGGGAGGCGGTGCTCGCTCTCGATGGGGCCCATCTTGTCGACGGGCTTCCCGAGGACGTTCATCACGCGGCCGAGCGCGGCGGGGCCGACGGGGATCGTGATCGGGCCGCCCGTGTCCTCGGCCTTCATCCCGCGCATCATGCCGTCGGTCGGCTCCATGGCGACGGTGCGGACGCGCCCTTCGCCGAGGTGCTGCTGGACCTCGGCGGTCACGTCGACGTCGACGGAGCTCTCCCCTTTCGCGCTGACGATGCGGACCGCGTTGAGGATCTGCGGCAGGTGGCCGCCGGGGAACTCGATGTCGATGACGGGGCCGATGATCTGAACGACGCGTCCTGCCGCACCCATGTTCTCTCCTGTCCCTGGATTGACTAGTTCTTGAGCGACGACGCGCCGCTGACCACCTCGATGATCTCGCGCGTGATCGACGCCTGCCGCACGCGGTTCATCGTGAGCGTGAGGCTGTGAATCATGTCGCCGGCGTTCTTCGTCGCGGCGTCCATCGCCGACATCCGTGCGCCGTACTCCGCCGCCGCCGACTCGAGGAGCGCTCGCATCACCTGGTATTCGACGTGCTTGGGGAGCAGCCGGTCGAGGAGCTCCCTCGACGACGGCTCGTAGATGTAGTCCTGGGTGGCCAGCGGCTCGTCGGTCTCGAGCTTGCGGATCGGGAGGAGCTGCTCGACGATCAGGCGCTGCTGCACGACGGACTTGAACTCGTTGTAGATGAGGTACACCGCGTCGAGCTCCTTCGAGATGTACCGCTCGACGAGATCTCCGCCGATACGCTGCGCGTGCGCGTACTCGACCTTGCGCGAGACGTTGAGGTGCTCGCGCACGATGCGGGCGTTGCGCCGGCGGAAGAAGTCGCGCCCCTTGCGGCCCACGACGTGGAGCGTGAGGACCTTCCCCTCCTGTTCCCTCAGGAACTGCTGCGCCCGCTTGATGATGTTCGTGTTGAAGGCGCCGCACAGGCCCCGATCGGCGGTGATGACCACGGCCTCGATCCTCGCGGTGCCCCGCGTCTCGAGAAGCGGGTGGTCCTCGGGATTCGCGCGCGTGGCGAGGGAGTTCAGCACCTGCAGCATCCGCGTCGCGTACGGCCGCGCGGACATCATCCGCTCCTGCGCCTTCCTGAGGCGAGCCGCGGCCTCGAGCTTCATGGCGCGCGTCACCTTCTGCGTGCTCTGCACGCTTCGGATGCGGCGCCGGATGTCTCTCTGGTTCGGCATCGTCTGGAGCTTCCCTGGCTCGGCCCGGGTCGGGCCTAGGCCGCGACCGCCGCGAACTCTTCTTTGAAGGCCTTGAGCGCCTCGTGGAGCTTCGCCTTGATCGCGTCGTCGAGGGTCTTTCTCTCGCGGATGTCCTTGAGGAGGCCGGCGTGCTGGCCGTCGAGGTACCGGTAGAAACCCGCCTCGAACGCGCGCGCCTTCGACACCGGCAGGTCGTCGAGGTACTTGTTCGTCGCGGCGAAGATGATGCAGATCTGCTTCTCGACGGGAACGGGGGCGTACTGTCCCTGCTTCAGGATCTCGACCAGCCGCTCGCCGCGCGCGAGCATCGCCTGCGTCGCCTTGTCGAGGTCGGAGCCGAACTGGGCGAAGGCCGCCATCTCGCGGTACTGCGCGAGGTCGAGGCGGAGCGTGCCGGCGATCGACTTCATCGCCTTGATCTGCGCGCTCCCGCCGACGCGGCTGACCGAGAGGCCCACGTTCACCGCGGGGCGCACGCCGGAAAAGAAGAGGTCGCTCTCGAGGTAGATCTGCCCGTCGGTGATCGAGATGACGTTCGTGGGGATGTACGTCGAGATGTCCCCCGCCTGCGTCTCGATGATGGGAAGCGCCGTGAGGCTTCCGCCGCCGAGCTTCGCGTCGAGCTTTGCCGCGCGCTCGAGGAGGCGCGAGTGGAGGTAGAAGACGTCTCCCGGGAACGCCTCGCGGCCGGGGGGCCTCCTGAGGAGGAGCGATATCTCGCGGTACGCCGCGGCGTGCTTGGAAAGGTCGTCGTAGATGCAGAGGGCGTGGCCGCCGCGATCGCGGAAGTACTCCCCCATCGCGCAGCCGGCGTACGGGGCCAGATACTGGAGCGGCGCCGGGTCACTGGCCGAGGCGATGACGACGATGGTGTGCTTCATCGCGTCGTAGTCCTCGAGCGTCTTGACCACCTGCGCGACGGTCGATTTCTTCTGGCCGATGGCCACGTAGATGCAGATGACGCCCGTGTCCCGCTGGTTGATGATGGCGTCGATGGCGATGGCCGTCTTGCCGGTCTGGCGGTCGCCGATGATCAGCTCGCGCTGGCCGCGACCGATGGGGATCATGGCGTCGATCGCCTTGAGGCCGGTCTGCAGCGGCTCCTTCACGGGGGTGCGGTCGACGACTCCGGGCGCGATGCGCTCGATCGACGCGCGGTCCTTCGTCTCGATGGGCCCCTTCCCGTCCTGGGGCTGGCCGAGGGGGTTCACGACGCGGCCCACCAGCTTCTCGCCGACGGGCACCTCCATGATGCGGCCGGTGCGCTTGACGCTGTCTCCCTCTAGAATCTTCGTGGACTCTCCGAGAAGCACGGCGCCGACGTTGTCCTCCTCGAGGTTGAGCGCCAGCCCGAGGACTCCGTGCGGAAGCTGCAGGAGCTCGCCGGCCATCGCCTTCTCGAGACCGTGGATGCGCGCGATGCCGTCGCCCACGGAGAGGACCGTGCCGATTTCCTGCACGTCGATCTCGCGCTCGAGCCCTTCGATCTGCCGCCTGAGGGACTCGACGATCTCGTCAGCCTTGATCTGCGCCATGCGTCATTCTCCGTGGAGGGTCTGCCGAATCCTCTCGAGCGAGCCGCGGACGCTGCCGTCGTAGGAGACGGAGCCCACCGTCGCGACCGCCCCTCCGATGAGAGAGGTGTCCGTTCTGAAGTCGATGCGCACGCGCGTGCCGGCGGCGCGGGCGAGCGCCTGTTCCCAGGGCCCGCGATCCGCCTCCGGGATGGGACTCGGGGTCGTGACGCTGGCGGGCGTCATCCCCAGCTTCCGGTCCTTGAGCTGCTTGAAGCCCGCGACCACTTCCGGCAGCTCGCCGATCGCCCGCGCCTCGACGAGGAGCCATGCGACGCGTCGGCTCTCCGTCAGGCAATCGAGCCCCGAAAGCGCGCCGTCGAGGAGACCCTTCTTGCGATCCACGCCGACGCCGGGGTTGCCCAGGACGCGGGCGAGCGCGGGGAGCTTCACGAATAGGACCCCCATCGCGGCGAGGTCCCTCTCGGCGTGCTCGAGCGCCTCGGGCGTCTTGAGCGCCTCGAGCAGGGCCTGAGCGTACCGGCGTGCGACGTGGCTGGGCAACCCGTTCCCCCGATCCTCTCGACCGAAGCTCTTCCGCCGATACGATCCACGCGCAACGGGGACGTCGGCGACGCGATCGTGCGGTCGTCAGCGCGCGCGGACGGACAGATTCAGGTCGTGTTGGAGTGGTCTCCTCTCGCCGAGGAGCGGCGGAGGCTAACACAGGGGTCTTTGAGGGTCAAACGGCGCGAGCGGCCTGCCTCTTCTGGTTCTCGGCGCCTTCGGGGGCCGTCTCCCCGTCCTTGATCGTCCCCATCTGCACCCTCGCCTCGACGACCCCGCCGTCGTGGACCACGAGGCCGGGTCGCCCGAGGAGCACTTCCCCTTCCACGCGCCCGCCTCCGTGGACCTCCAGACGCTCCTTGACGCGGATCGTCCCCCGGATGCGGCCGCTGATTGCCGCGCTGGCGACGGTGATCTCCCCTTCGACGTCGCCCGTAGGGCCGACCACCAGCTCCCCCTCGCTGCTGATCCGCGCGCGGACATGGCCGTCGATACGGAAGGTGTCCTTGAACTGAATCTCCCCCACCATCTCGACCCCTTCACCGATGAAACCCGTCATGTCTCCGGTCCGGGGGTGCGCTTCGGATGAGCTACCGAACTTCATAGCTGTGGTCTCCTATGTCGTTTCCGGGGTGACGGTGGTGCGGGCCACTCGAGTTATTGTTCTCCCATGAGGAAGAATATTTATTGTCAGAACCGAGCTGTCATCAGGCCATCGAACAGCCGGGACAGCTCCTCATCGCTGGCGAACTGAATCTCGATCTTCCCTCGGCCGCCGGCGCCGACGTCGATGGTGACCTTCGTGCCGAGGCGGCTCTGGAGCCTCTCCTCCGCAGCCCGGACGTTCGGGTCCTGCGACGGTCGCTCCCGTGCCGGGCGCTTGCGTCCGCTCGCGGTCCGTGTCTCCGCCTCCGCTGTGCGGACGTTCATCTGCTCGTCCACGAGCCTCGCGGCGAGGCTCCGGATCTGCGCTTCGTCGTCGAGCGCGAGCAGCGCGCGCGCATGTCCCCGAGTCAGTTTCCCAGACCTGATGAGATCCTGGACCTCCGCGGGCAGCTTGAGGATTCGAAGAGTGTTCGCGACGGCGGATCGGCTCTTGCCGACGCGCTCCGCAATCTGATCCTGGGTGAGATCGAACCTCTCCGACAGGACGCGGAACGCCTTCGCCTCCTCGAGCGGGTCGAGATCGCGGCGCTGCAGATTCTCGACCAGCGCCAGCTCGAGGGCGCGGTCGTCGGCGATCTCCTGGATCATCACGGGAATCCGCTTCAGCCCTGCGGTGCGCGCCGCGCGCCATCGTCTTTCTCCGGCGATGATCTCGTACCCGCCTCCGGCCGCCGGTCTCGCGACAACCGGCTGGAGGAGCCCGTCGCGCCGAATCGACTCGGTAAGCGATCGAAGATCGGCTTCGTCGAAGGTCTCGCGCGGCTGGAATCGGTTGGGCGTCATCGACTCGGGATCGAGATATCGGAGCACCTCCGGTGCGACGGCCGCGGGGATCTCGGGGATGAGGGATCCAAGTCCTTTTCCGAGGGCTTTGCGCTTCATCATTTCTCGATGATCTCCCGGGCCAGGCTGAGGTACGCCTCGGCCCCCTTCGAACGGATGTCGTACGTGATGATCGGCTTGCCGAAGCTGGGCGCCTCTCCCAACCGAATGTTTCGAGGGATGACCGTCTTGAGCACGCGCGTTCCCAGGTGCTGGCGCAGCTCGTCCTGTACTTGTCGTGATAAGTTCGTTCTATCGTCGAACATCGTCAAGACGACCCCTTCCAGCGTGAGCGATGGGTTGAGGCCGCTCGACACCCGCTGGAGGGTGGCCATGACCTCGCTGAGCCCTTCGAGAGCAAGGTACTCGCACTGCACCGGAATGAGCAGGGTGTCCGCGGCGACGAGAGCGTTCAGCGTGAGCAGGCCGAGCGAGGGCGGGCAATCGATCAGGATGAAGTCGTAGTTCTCCTTGACGCCGTTGAGGGCTCGCCTGAGCCGCTGCTCGCGGTCCGTCGCGGGGACGAGCTCGATCTCGGCGCCGAGGAGGTCCCGCTCCGCGGGAAGGAGATCGAGGCGCGGGATCTCCGTGTGAAGGATTCCCTGGATCGGGGTGTCACCGTCCATGAGGGTGTCGTACGTCGAGGGTCGATCGGGATCCGGCCCGACCCCGAGACCCCTGGTGGTGTTGCTCTGGGGATCGGCGTCCACGACCAGGACGCGCCGTTCCGCCACCGCGAGTGCGGCTCCGAGGTTGATCGCGGTGGTCGTCTTTCCGACGCCGCCCTTCTGGTTCGCGATGGCAATCGTTCTCGACACGTGGAATGGCTCTCTCGAGGTGGCAGCCCGTCGAAGGAATGGTACCTATCGTCTCCGCCCGGACACGCTTCGCCATCGGCATGGTGTGATCGTGTTCGGGCGCGCCAGACTACCACAGGACCGCCGGCGGGTGGCGGTGTTCACGATTGTTTCACGTGAAACATCGGGGGGCGTCCTTCAGACTCTCCGGAAAACCAGCAGCCGCGTCGTCTGGCTGTCGGGGAGCATCACCTCTTCGTTCAGCTCCAGCATCCGGGGGAGGCCCCTCCGGAGCTCTGCCGCGACGTCCGCGCCCGCGAAGATCATCAGGGCTCCCGCCGGCGCCAGGCTCGCCTCCGCTCCCCGGAGAAGCGTCTCCGCCGCGTTGACGGCGCGCATCGTGATGGTTCCGATGGGCGCATGGCGGAGCAGGTCTTCCGGCTTGTCGATGCGTTCCCGGCGAACCACCGCATCCCTGAGCTTCAGTGTTGCGATGACCCGCTCCAGAAACACGCTTCTGCGGAGATGGGGCTCGAGGAACGTCGCCTTGAGCGTGGGGTGGACAATCTTGATTGGGAGCCCCGGATACCCGTTCCCCG
This sequence comes from Acidobacteriota bacterium, assembly GCA_016195325.1. Classification (NCBI taxonomy): domain Bacteria; kingdom Pseudomonadati; phylum Acidobacteriota; species Acidobacteriota bacterium. The sequence continues at coordinate 2,262 of JACPZX010000043.1, read as the reverse complement.
ATCCCACGTCCAGAAGCGGTCCGGCCGCGGGATCGACTCTCTCCGCGGCGGTCAGTGATTCGCGGACATGGCGGCGAACAGCCTCGTCGATCGATCGGATGGACGTCAGGCTGATCGCCCGCGACCACTTCATCGTCATGGCGAGGTGGAGCGCCAGCCCCTCGACGGCTTCGGCCGGGTGCGTCCCGCCGAGATCGGGAAGGATCGACTGGAGAACCCGCAGGATCTTCTTCGTATCGAGGGTCGGAGGGGCGCTCACTTACTATCTTGCGCGCGACCGTTATTTTGACGCGCTGGCGGGGTAGATGCGGACGCGCTTCATGAAGCCGTCCCCGCTGCTTTCCGTCTGGACGCCGGGATCCTCGCTGAGCGCGAGGTGCACGATCCGGCGCTCGTACGGGTTCATTGGGCTCAGCTCGGCCGATTCGCCGATGCGCTTCACGCGCTCGGCCGTCCGCCGCGCCATCTCGGTGATCTCCTTCTCGCGGCCGAGCCGGTAGTTCGCGCAGTCGACCAGGACCCGAAGCTCGGGGCCGAACTGCTTCTGGACCACCTTGGCCAGGAGGAACTGGACCGACTCGAGCAGCTCCCCCTTGCGCTCCACAAGGAGACCGTCGTCGGGGCCGTTCAGATCGATCAGGATGCCTTCGTCGCCCGAGCGAACGACGGGAACGACGTCGATCCGGGCCGCCTCGATGAACCGGACGACGTACGCTCGGATCTCCTCCAGTCGCGCCTGTTCGCTCATGGCACCCTCACGCCGGGGCCTCCGTCATCGCGTCGGCCTTCTTGTTGATGAGGTACTGCTGGACGAGCCCGATGAGATTGCTCACGAGCCAGTAGATGACCAGGCCGCTCGGCATGCGCGCCATCATGAAGGTGAAGAGGATCGGCATCATCGCCATCATGCGCCTCTGCATGGGATCGGGGATGGTGTTCGACGTCATGTACTGCTGCGCCATCCAGGAGCACCCCATGAGGATGGGGGAGACGTAGTACGGGTCCATCTTCGAGAGATCGTGGACCCAGAGGAGGAACGGCGCGCCGCGCAGCTCGATGGTGACCGCGAGCAGGTTGTAGAACGCGATGAAGACGGGCATCTGGAGCAGCAGCGGGAGGCACCCCCCGAGGCTTCCCATCGGGTTCAGCCCTTCCTTCTTGTAGACCTCCATGATCTCGTCGTTCATCTGCCTCTGCGATTCCATCGACTTCTTCATCTTGCGGTAGCGATCCTGGATCGACTTCACGCGCGGCTGGATCTTCCCCATCTTCTTCGCGTTCTGGCGCATCGTGATCGCCGAGCGGTACGTGATGGGGAAGAAGGCGGCCCGGATGACGATCGTCAGGAGCACGATCGACACGCCATAGTTGCCGATGTACCCGTTGAGCCAGCGCAGCGAGAGGAACAGCCCCTTCGTCACGGTGTAGATGAGGGAGAAGCGGCTGAAGTCGATGGCGTGGTCGAGCTCGCGATCGAGCCCGGAGAGAAGGTCGTAGTCCTTCGGCCCGACGACCGTCATGAACTTCGCCTCGCCCTTCACGACGATCTTCGCGGCGAGGAGCGGATCCGGTGCGGGGGTGGCGGCGGTCGCGGGAAGCTTCACGGGCTCGAGCCTGAGCGACGCAGTCTCGGGCGTCGCCGGCACGACGAGCGACGCGAAATAAGTGCTCTCGAGCCCGCCCCACATGAGGGCTCCGGCGCCGGCCGCCCCGTCGAAGGACGTCGCCCCCGTCTGCAGCTTCGGCGGGTACCGGTGCGTCTGCTGGCCGATCTGGATGACCCCCTGCCCATGGGTGTGGAAGAAGCGGCTCGCCTTGTCCTCGGGAGACTCGGGGAGGCCGAGGGCCCACGTGAGATCGGCGGTGAGGGGCCCCCCGTCCTTCGTCACGGTGACGTCGACCTGGTTCACGTAACCGCTCGCAGGGATCGCGAGGCGCTTGCTCACGACCAGGCCTCTCCCGTCGGCCCACGCGAGGACGACTTCCTTCCCGGCGAATCCTTTCCCCGGCCATTCCTCGGATCCCCGGAGAGTCCGGACCTCGTGCGTGAAGAGGGCGCGGTCGAGCACCTGCGTCATCGCGTCGTCGCCGGCGACGACGATCCGCAGCGGGAACTCGGGGAGGGTGGCGGCGTCCCGATCGACGATCCCGATAGGGGCCTTCACGTCGTCGAGGTAACGCAGCAGGCGCCACGAGAGGATTCGGCCGCCGTCATTGCTGAAGCGGATCGAGCTCGTCTCGGTCTCGACGATGAACTCCTCG
>JACPZX010000042.1 GCA_016195325.1 Acidobacteriota bacterium | reverse complement strand
GTCGATGGCGGTGAAGGGGGACATCAACGCCCCCTTGATGTCGTCGTCCTGCTTGCGGTGCGCGGCGGCGATGACCCCCTTCGGATCGGCGTACGGGGCCTCCGGGGGCGCGGCCGCTCCCAGGGTGGCCGCGGCGAGCGTCGCGGCCAGCGCGGCGCGTGCGGGAAGCGACAGCGTGCGAGCCGTGTCTCTCATGGGGCGGAATCGTAGCACGACGTCCCGCCGCCGGTTGACGGATTCCCGGGGTTGCCCTCTAATTCTCCCCGAATCCCATGAAAGGCTTCATCCTGCACCCGACGTATCGAACCGAGGGCGGGCGGCCCGTCGTTCATCTCCACGGGAGGCTCGAGTCCGGCGATCCGTTCCTCGTCCGCGACGACACCCAGGTCCCGCACTTCTTCATCGCGGCGGCCGACGTCGCGCGCGCCCGCCCGCTCGGTGCGATTCGAGTCCACGCGACGGACCTGCGCGCGATGCACGGCGGGAAGGTCTCGCGCGTCGAGGTCGCGACCCCACAAGAAACGCCCCCCCTTCGCGACCGGCTGGCGGAGAACGGCATTCAGACGTACGAGGCGGATGTCCGCTTCGCGATGCGGTTCCTGATCGATCGCGGCATCAAGGGATCGGTCGACATCGAGCCGATTCCGGAGACGACGAGGCCCGGGACCCCGCGCCCCGCGCCGGCCGTGCGCGACGCCGCCTGCCGGGTCTTCGAGCGCCCCATCCTTGCTCCCTGCGAGTGGAGCCCGGCTCTTCGCGTCCTCTCCTTCGACATCGAGACCGATCCGAGAGGGCGGAAGCTCCACGCGATCAGCCTGCACGGACCGGGGATCGCGGAGGTGCTGTACGTCGCTCCGGCGGGCGTCGCGGCTCCCGCCGAAGGGGAGGAGTTCCATGCGACTTCCTTCCCCGACGAGGCGGAGCTGCTCCGCGCCTTCTGCGCGCGCGTCGCCGCCGCCGACCCCGACGTCCTCACCGGATGGAACGTCATCGACTTCGACCTCCGGGTCCTCGAGGCGGTGGGCCGCCGCGTCGGGGTCCCGCTCCGCCTCGGCCGGACCGAAGAGCCCGCGCGCCTCCGCCTCGACGACTCCTTCATGCGCACGTCCTCGGCCGAGGTCACGGGGCGGGTCGTCCTCGACGGTATGGCGCTCCTTCGCGGCGCCTTCGTGAAGCTCGACGACTACCGCCTCGAGACGGCGGCGCGGTCGATCCTCGGCGAGGGGAAGCTGATTGGCTCGAAGCACCGGGCCGAGGAGATCGAGCGGATCTACCGCGAGGACCTCCCGCGCTTCCTCGCCTACAGCTTCACCGACGCGCGCCTCGTGAGCGGGATCCTGGCTAAAGCCGGGCTCGTCGATCTCGCCGTGCGCCGGAGCCTCCTCACCGGGATGCCGCTCGATCGCGTCTCGGCGGCGATCGCGTCGTTCGACTTCCTCTATCTCCACGAGCTGCGCAAGCGCGGGTTCGTCGCGCCGAGCGTCCGCTCCGTCGAGATCACGGAGCCGACGGCCGGGGGCGCGGTTCTCGAGCCGGTGACGGGCATCCACGAGAATGTCCTCGTCTTCGATTTCCGGAGCCTCTACCCGAGCCTCATCCGCACCTACAACATCGATCCCCTCGCTCTCGTGAAGGACGCGGCGGGCCCTGGGCCGAGAAAGTCGGGCGCGGCGGCCGCGGGCCTCATCGTGGCGCCGAACGGGGCGCGCTTCTCGCGCGAGCCGGCGATCCTCCCGGGCCTCCTCGACCGCCTCTTCGCGGAGCGCGCGGCGGCGAGGCTCCGCGGCGACGCGATCGCGTCGCAGGCGCTGAAGATCCTCATGAACTCCTTCTACGGCGTCCTCGCGACGCCGGCGTGCCGCTTCTACTCCGCCGCCGTCGCGAACGCCATCACGCACTTCGGCCACGCGACGCTCCTGTGGACGAAGGAGCGGGCGGAGTCCTCCGGCCACGCCGTCCTATATGGCGACACCGACTCGCTCTTCGTCGCCGCGGGGGTCGCGGAGGCCGCGGGAGCGCGCGCTCTCGGTGAGAGGCTCGCCGGGACGCTGACGCGCGAGCTGGCCGATCGCGTGCGCGAGGCGCACGGCGTGAGGAGCCGCCTCGAGCTCCAGTTCCAGCGTCTGTACCTGCGCCTCTTCCTTCCGGCGGTGAGGCACGGCACCGCCGGGGCGAGGAAGCGCTACGCCGGGCTCGTCGAGGAGAACGGGCGCGAGGAGATCGTCTTCACGGGGATGGAGATGGTGAGACGCGACTGGACGGAGGCGGCGAAGATCTTCCAGCGCGGCCTCTTCGAGCGCCTGTTCCGAGGGGAGGAGGTGACCGCGTACGTGCGGGAGTTCATCGACGATTTGAGGGCCGGGCGCCACGACGAGCACCTCGTGTACCGGAAGGCGCTCCGGAAGGACATCGCCGAGTACACCGCGACGACGCCGCCGCATGTGAGGGCGGCGCGGCTGATGCCGGGGAGGCCCTCGGGGCTGATCGAGTACGTCATGACCTCGAACGGGCCGGAGCCCGCGGCGACGCGCACGGGCTCCTTCGACTACGAGCACTACATCGACAGGCAGATCCGACCCGTCGCCGAGGCGGTTCTCGTTCACCTCGGCCTCTCGTTCGACGCCGTCACGGGGCGCGCTCCGGCGGACGACGGGACCACTCAGCTCGATCTGTTCTAACGCCCGCCACTCGCGATGTATTCTGGCGCGATGGAGCCGTACCTCGATGAAGGACCGCGCGAGATCTTCGACGCGTGGCACCGCTCGCTCGTGCAGAAGTTCAGCCGCGATCTCACCTTCCCCGAGATCCGGAAGGGGGTGCAGGCCCTCTCCTCTTTATATGTCGCGCGGAGGGGGCGGCTCGCTCCCTCGGGGGGCGGGGCCTTCGACGGCGCCGGCAAGCGGGCCGGCTTCGCCCTCTTCTTCGCGCCGCTCCACTTCCTGACCATCTACCACGCCGTCCGCGAGATCGAGTTCGACGCCCTCCCGTTCGCGCGTCTGTGGGATCTCGGCTGCGGCACCGGGGTGGGAGGGGCCGCATGGGGGCTCGCGCAGCGCTTCTCGGCGGCGCTCGAGACGGGCCCCGCCCGCGGCGCGGCCGCCCCGGGGCTCAAGATCGTCGGAGTCGATCGCGCATCCTTCCCCCTCGACGAAGCGGCCGCGACGTACCGGGCGTTCGGCCTGCGCAGCGAGACGCGCCGGCTCGATCTCGGTGGAGCGGCGGGAGCGGGGGGGAGCGCCGCGCGCCCGGCCATCTTAAAGATCGGGTCCGCCCCCTCGACTCCCCCCGCCCGGCGGTCGAAGCGCCCCGAGGCGGCCTCGCCCCTTCGCGGCGACGACGCGGTCATCCTCGCCTACACGCTCAACGAGCTCCCGGAACCCTCGCGCGAGACGCTGCTGCACGATCTGATGATCGGCGGCCGCACCAGCCGCCCCCTCGTCATCGTCGAGCCCGTGGCGCGCCGCGTCGCGCCGTGGTGGTCTCTCTGGGAACGGGCTCTCGGCGACGAGTCGCTCTCGCTTCACTCGCTGGAGTTCAGGAAGCGCGTCGAGCTTCCCGCCTGGCTCGCCGAGATGGATCGCGCGGCGGGAGTCGATCACACGGAGCTGACGGCACGCGTCATGGGGGTCATCGGGTGAGCGCGCCTTGACACGGCCGGCGCGCGCCTCGAAGATGCCCGGCGTGAGACCTCTGGCGCGCATCCCGTGGACGGTCGCCGCCGCCTCGCTCCTCCTGGTCGCGGTCTCGGCGCCCGCGGGACCGGGCGCCTCGCCGGCTCCTTCGCCGGGCGCCGGGACGGGCTCCGTGACCGTCCTCGTCCCAGCCGGCGAGTTCCGGATGGGGGCCGATCCGAACGACATGGTCGCCTTCCCCGAGGAGCGCCCCGTCCGCAAGGTCTCGGTCAAGGCGTTCCGCATCGATCGTTTCGAGACGACCAACGCGGAGTACAGGAAGTTCGTCGTGGCCGCCCGGACGCTCCACCCGAACAGCTGCTCGCCGCTCGAGCCCCCGGGGAGCGATCACACTCCCCCCGCCCTCTGGTGGGACGATCTGGAGTGGAACGCCGATGTGAAGCCCGTCAACGGCGTGAACTGGTTCGACGCGTACGCCTACTGCGCGTGGGTCGGCAAGCGACTTCCGACCGAGGCCGAGTGGGAGCGCGCCGCGCGCGGGAGCGACGGCCGGCGATACCCATGGGGGAATGAGCCGCCGGGGCCGGTTCTCGTCGGGAATTTCGCCGACGAGACGGTGAAGCGCCTCAATCCGAAATGGAAGATCGTCCCCAACTACGTCGACGGGTTCGCCCACACCGCTCCCGTCGGCTCCTTCCCAAAGGGGGCGAGCCCCTACGGCGTCGAGGACATGGCGGGGAACGTCTGGGAATGGGTCGCCGACTGGTGGGAGCCGAACGCGTACGGCGATCCGAACGCCCCCCCGACCGGAGTGGCGAAGGACCCGAAGGGGCCCGAGTCGGGAACGGCGCGCGTCCTTCGCGGCGGCTCCTGGGACGCCACCGGGAACTTCCTCCGCGTCTCGGCCCGGCATTCGCAGACCCCCACGTACAAGGGGATCTCGCTCGGCATTCGCTGCGCGCAAGACGTGCCCTGACGCTTCAGTCCTTCCCTCTTTCAGCCTTGCCGCGGGCGCGACTTTCGCCTAACATTCGTCATTTCTTCGGACGTGCGGGGCGAGGCGTGATGTGTCAGGCGAAGAGTCCCGGCCGGCGTGGCCTCCCGGCCACTCGCGCGACGGGACGGACGACCGGGGAGTGGCCGGCGGTTACCTGCTTTGTGAACAGACCCCGAGAATGGCCTCCAAATCGCCACTTCGCGCTATTGACATCGCAAGATATTGTGGTTGAATGCCGCTTCGCCCCCGGATGTTGGACGCGATGGATAGCGGTCAACGTCACGGGGGGCCCAAGTCATCGAAATGCTTCGAAATAGCCTGAACGGCCTTCATCTATAGAGCATGACGGCGGACGCGGCGCTGCCGAAGCGGGGTTGGGGGAGGGACGGACCTATGAGGATCGAGCGGCGGTTCACGACAGCCGAGCGCGGCCCCTTCGAAGGGATTCAGTTCGAGAGCCGGACATCGCGGATCACCAACACGGATGGCTCCACCGTCTTCGAAGCGCGGGACATCCTGGTCCCCGCGACCTGGTCGCAAGTCGCCGTCGACATCCTGGCGCAGAAATATTTCCGCAAGGCGGGGGTCCCGCGCCTCACGCGCATGCTCGACGAGCCGGGCGTCCCCCTGTGGCTTCGAAGATCCGCCGCCGACGAGACAGCCCTCGCGAACCTCCCGGAGGGGGAGCGCGCCGGCGGCGAGCGCGACGCGCGCCAGGTCTTCCGGCGCCTCGCCGGATGCTGGACCTACTGGGCCTTCAAGCACCGGTACTTCGACACCGAGGACGACGCCCGCGCCTTCCACGACGAGATCGCCCACATGCTGGCGACGCAGGTCTGCGCGCCCAACTCGCCGCAGTGGTTCAACACGGGCCTCAACTGGGCGTACGGGATCGAGGGGCCGCCTCAGGGTCATTTCTACGTCGATCCGATCATGGGCGACGTCCGCCAGTCCGACAGCGCCTACGAGCGTCCGCAGCCCCACGCCTGCTTCATCCAGTCGGTCGGCGACGATCTCGTCAACGAGGGCGGGATCATGGACCTCTGGACCCGCGAGGCGCGCCTCTTCAAGTACGGCTCGGGTACCGGCACGAACTTCTCGGCCCTTCGCGGCGAGGGGGAGTCGCTCTCCGGCGGCGGGCGCTCGTCGGGGCTGATGTCGTTCCTCAAGATCGGCGATCGCGCCGCCGGGTCGATCAAGTCGGGAGGCACGACGCGCCGCGCGGCCAAGATGGTCGTGCTGAACGCCGATCACCCGGACATCGAGGAGTACATCAACTGGAAGGTGATCGAGGAGCAGAAGGTCGCCTCTCTCGTCGCCGGATCGCGCCTGTGCAACAAGCACCTCAACGCCATCCTCAGGGCCTGCCACGAGGGGGTCGAGGCGGGGCTGAACGGGCAGCGCT
>JACPZX010000041.1 GCA_016195325.1 Acidobacteriota bacterium | reverse complement strand
TAGTCGTCCGAATAGACGAGGATCTTCGTCGGCAGGCCGGAGAAGACGGCGGACGACGATGGGGACGGGGCCATTGGGCCCGATGAGGCGTTCCCGCCTCCCCCCGGAATACCGGGCAGCGTCGTGGAGCTCTCGAGGATGGGGGGTGGCGCGAACCCGCGCCCCGCTCCCGGCACCGCCACGAAACGAGTCTCGATCTCGAACGTCAGGTCGCTCCCGCCGCTGTTCTCGATCGTTACCGTCCGCGTGCTGCTCTGCCCCGTGAACAGCGACTCGCTCAGCGACGCCGGCATCACCGCCACATCCGGCGGCACGAGCCCTTCGCCCGTCATGTGCACGCTCAGCACCGGCTCGTCCGGGTCGTTGCTCTCGATCGTCAAACTCCCTTCGATCGGCTCCGCGATGCCAGGCGTGAAGGTCACCCCGACTTCAGCGCGCTCTCCCGGCGCAAGCGTCAGGCTCCCGGCGTCCGGCACGAACGCCGCATCGCTCGAGGTGATGCCTCCCACGCTCAGCACATCCGTACCCGTGTTGCTCACGGTGATCGCGAGCCGCCGACTCAACCCTACGAACATCGCCCCGAACTCCAGCCGATCGGCCGGAGTCGCGTACTTCAACCTCACCGTGTGCTGGTTCGGCGAGCAGAAATCGTCTACGTTCGGACTGTTCTGCACCGCCACGTGCACGACCCCATCCGAAATCAGCGTCGCGAGGCTCGCCGCTCCGATCGGAAACGTCCCCCGGGCCGGCACGCAGTCCGAGCCGACGGCGCCCACCGTGCCCAGGGTCAACCCCTCCGCCGTCGCCGTGGCAGACTCCGAGGCGTCGCCGTAGTCCCCTTCCGCCACCAGCTCCAGCGTTCCGCCACCGGCCGGCGGCGCCGTCACCACCAGCGCGTGCTGCGTCAACGCTCCGCTGCCCGAGTACGTCCGCACCGACTCGACGCTCACCTCCTGCCCCGACACGGCGATGTCCGGCGCCCCCGTCACGTGCAGGTGCGCGGGGACCGCCACCTCAGGCTCGTCCGGGTCGTTGCTCGCGACCACCACCTCCGCGTCGTAGTCCCCGCCGTAGAGCCGCGCCGCGTCGAACGTCACCACCACGTCCGCGCTCCCGCCCACAGGCACCACTCCCGTCCTCGGCGCGGCCGACAGCCACGCCATCGCAAGCGAATGGCTGAACGGGATCATGTTCGTCAGGATCTTGCCGCCCGCCCAACCGAGATCGAACCCGATCTCGAACGTCTGCCCGCCCGTCACCACCGTCCCGAGCCCCAGCCGGTACACCACGAGGTTCACGTCTCCCGTGCTCGTTGCCGCGATGCGCGTGGCGGCGGCCGGGATGCTCGTGAAGGAGGCGTGGCTGGCGTAGTCGCCCGTGAACGGATTCGGCACGCCGGCCATCAACGGATGGGTCGGATCCAGAACCTGATTCGTGCCGAAGAGAGCCTGACGGATCCGCATGCCCCCGGGCAACGTCACCAGCGAGGCGTCGCCGTCGGACCAACCCCACCCGGCCGCGTGAAACTCCAGCACCCCGCCGCCCCTCACGAATGCGTCGATCTGGTTCGAGGCCGAGGCGATCCGCGTGTAGTACGACGTCGGCTGATCGCTCGGGACGAGCACGATCCGGTACCTCGACAGATCCGTCGACCCCAGCGACGCGGAGGGGATCACGTCGAAGACGATTCCGTTCGCCGCCAGGATCGTCTCGTTCGCGTGGCTCCCCCACGGAAGGACGTCCTGGACGATGAGCACCGTGGCTCCCGCAACCGACGCCATCGATGATGCCTGGGCCTGGTACCCCTGCGGCGCCGTGTCGGAGCGGAGCGCACCGGCTCCCGCCGCCAGCGGAGGAGGCGCGACGTAAGCCGGAGCCACGCCGGCCACGCCTCGAAACGCCATCTCAAACGTCAGGTCGCTCCCTCCGCTGTTCCGGATCGTCACGACGTGCGTGCTCGTCTGCCCCGTGAACAGCGACTCGCTCAGCGACGCCGGCGTCACGGAGACGTCCGGCGGCACGAGCCCCTCGCCCGTCATGTGCACGCTCAGCACCGGCTCGTCCGGGTCGTTGCTCTCCAGGACCAGCTCGGTGTCGATCTCCTCCGGACGGTCCGGCTGGAACGTCACGCCCACGACCCGCTTCGCTCCCGGCGCCAGCACAAAGGATGTCGCATCGGCCGTGTACGCCGCGTCGCCCGCGGCCACCCGGCTCACCGTCAGCACGTCCGTCCCCTCGTTGCTGACCGTCAGGTTCAGCTTCCGGCTCGCCCCCACGAAGAGCGCCCCGAAGTCGAGCCGCCCCGACACCGCGATGTCCGGCGCCCCCGTCACGTGCAGGTGCGCGGGGACCACCACCTCAGGCTCGTCCGGGTCGTTGCTCTCGACCACCACCTCCGCGTCGTAGTCCCCGCCGTTGAGCCCCGCCGCGTCGAACGCCACCGTCACGTCCACGCTCCCGCCCGCGGGGACGACCCCCGTCTTCGGTGAGGCCGAGAGCCAGGTCGTGAAGTCGGAGCTCCAGATTGCGGCGTTGTGGAGGATGAGGGGGATGTCCCCCGACCAGCGGCCGGGGCTGCCGACGAAAATGTTGACCGCGACCAGGTTCTTCCCCTTCGTGGCGACGAAGGGCTGCCCGATGCTCCAACTCGCGACGAGGCTCGCACCGGGGGCGACGTTCGCGCTCCCGAGCAGATCGCCGGTCGCTTGAGTGACGCCGGCCATGATCGGGTGCGCGGCGTCGAAGGCTCCCAGCGGCGACGATCCGATCGGGCCTCCAAGTCCGATCAGCGGGTTGTAGCCGCCGCTTGAGAATCTCCCTCCGAGCTGCCACCCCGGGATGAACGAGGCCAGGGTGAGGACCACCCCCCCTCCCGCGTCCGCGTAGTCGGCGAGCACGTTGCCGGTGCCGACGGGGTCGCCGAAGGCGGAGTTGGCGACGACGATCACCGAGTGGTAGTTCGAGAGACTCGCCAGTGTCGGCGTCGCGTTCCTCCCGTCGAAGACGTCCACGGCCGCGACATCCGCGAAGCTCGCGAGCAGGGGACGGATCTCCGTCACGTCCGCGCCGCTCTGGAGCAGGAGGATCTTGAGACGGCCGGTCGCCGCAGCTCCGATCCCGCCCTGGGCGGCGGCCCCCGTACCGCTCGCCGGCGGAGACGAGGTGTCCCACGGGACGGTGCTCGCCGCCGAGGCGCTCGCCGTCGGGGATCCTCCCCCGCCGGGCGCCGGGGGGTTGGAGGGGGCGCGCGCCGACGTGTCGAAGAGCAGCTCTCCCGCACCGGAGTTCGAGATCGTGATCGTGCCGGTGACCGTCCCACCCGTGAAGAGGGATTCGGTGAGCGAGCCCGGAGCGACGGCCACGTCGGGAGGGCCGAAGGTCCGCGCGCTCGCGACGTTCGAGATCGGCGAGGCGTTGCCCCACTCATCGAGCGCCTTGACGGCGAAGTAATAGGTGGTGTCGAAATCGAGGCCGTCCACCGTCATCGCCTGGGGAGAGCCGGCGGGAGCGGGGACGGGCGCCGGTGTCGCCTGCCGTGCGACGTCGAAGCTCGAGGAGTCGATCGGTGACGTGGAGTAGCGGACGTCGTAGCGGCTGGCTGTTCCGACAAGCCCGTCGTCTCCCGTGGCCGTCCATCGAAGCTCCACGGAGTGGTTCGTCACCGTGGCCGTCGCCACGTCGGCGATCGCCGCGGGCGGCACGGAGTCCGGCGTCGCGATCGCCATGAAGGCGTTCAGGCGTCCGCCGCTCACCGTGCGCCCCGCGAGTGCGGAGATGCGGTCCGCGGAGTCCATCAGGAGGCGTTTCACCTCCACGGCTCCGATCGCGGGGGAGAGAGCTCGAATCAGCGCCGCCGCTCCGGAAACGTGCGGCGTCGCCATGGAGGTTCCGCTCAGCTGCCCATAGCTGTTCCCGGGGAACGTGCTCAGGATGTTGACGCCAGGCGCCCCGATGTCCACGCTCGTCACGCCGTAGTTCGAGAAGCTGGCGAGGCGATCCGAGGCATCCGTCGCCGCCACGGCGATGATGTTCGGCGAGTCGTAGCTGGACGGGTAATGGGGAATGAGATCGTTGTTGGTTCCGTCGTTGCCGGCGGCCGCGACGAAGACGACTTCGGCCGCGGCCGCGCCCCTGATGGCGTCGAGGAGTGCTTGCGAGAAGCCGCCGCCGCCCCAGGAGTTGCTCATGACGTCGACGCCCAGCGCGACGCCGTAGTCGATGGCGGCGATGGCGCCGGCCGTCGTGCCCGAGCCGCTGCCGTCGAGGAACTTCAGGGGCACGAGCGAGACGCGCCAGTTCACGCCCACGACGCCGACGCCGTTGTTCCCCAGGGCCCCGATCGTCCCCGAGACGTGCGTCCCGTGGCCGTTGTCGTCCATGGGATTGGCATCGCCGTTCACGAAATCCCAGCCATGGACGTCGTCGACGAACCCGTTGTGATCGTCGTCGATCCCGTTCCCCGGAATCTCTCCCGGGTTGGTCCAGATGTTGGCCGCCAGATCCGGGTGGTTGAAGTCGATACCGGTGTCGATCACGGCGACCCGCACGCTGCGGCTGCCGGTCGAGACGTCCCAGGCCTGCTCGGCGCGGATGTCGGCGCCGGGCGTCCCGCCCGTCTGCCCCGTGTTGTGGAGGCCGTACATCTGCGGGTAGAGGGGGTCATTCGGGGCGGTGCTGATGCTCAGGACGTAGTTGGGCTCGGCGTACTCGACGAATGGATGGGACCGAAGCCGGGCGAGCGCCTGGTCGGTCGTGAGCCCCTTCCCCAGCTTCCAGTGCTCCGCGCCGCTGCGGAACCGCCCGCGGGTCACACCGCCCACTTGATTGCGAACGTGATCGCGGTCCGCCGCCTTCACGTTCCTGTGGAACTTCACGAGGATCTCGTCCGGCGCGTAGCCCGGACCGGCCCCCTGGCCGCCCCCCGCCGCAAGCACGGAGAGGTCGGCGTCCCGCACTCCGATGCCGGAGGAGAGAGCGATCAGGAGGAAGGCGAGGAAGGCGCGACGAACGAGGTTTGAATGTCGGGCGAGAGGTCCCCGGCCCATGGATGGCTCCCCCAGGCCCCCGGCGGCGGGCGCTCTCCGTCTGGAGTCGGCGATCTCAAACGTTGGCGTGCGCTTGTCGATGATCGGTCGCGGGCTCGATATTGCGTGGAGATTACCGCGAGTTGGGAGAGACAGCAAGAGAAATTACCGGGAGACATCTCCTTCTCCGACGCGGGAGAGGGTCGGCGCCGCGAGCGGCGCATTCGCCGGGCCCCCCTCGGCCCTCGCAACGGGCCTGCGTGCGAGCTTGCTCTTCAGCGCGTGGGCCGTCTTCGCCATGCTGTAGCGGCTCATGAGGTAGTTCGAGACGAGGTGGTGCACGAGCCCCGTGCGGCTCGAGGCGGGGGCCGCGTCGTAGCGCCGCACGATCCCGCGGAGGGAGTACGACTCCTTGAGGAACGTCAGGTAGCCGTCCTGCAGCTCGTCCTCTGTCATCCGCTTCGGGCGGATCAGCACGTGGCCTCCGTCAAATAGGGGCCAGTTGTAGTCCATCGAGACGTCGGAGTCCTCGGGGCACGCGGTGCACGGAAGAAGATCGCCCGCGGCGACCGCGTCGTCGAAGGTGCCCGTCCCCGGGTAGGGCTGGATGATGTTGGCGGTGATGTAGTCGACGCCGTGGCGCCTCACGAACTCGAGCGTGCGATCGAAGACGGTGGCGTCGTCCTCGTCGAGGCCGAAGACGAACGCCCCCATCACCTTGATCCCCGCGTCGTGCACGCGCCTCAGCCGCTCGGTCATGGACGCGGCCTCGTTCGACCACTTGTCGAGGGCCCCGAGGCTCCCCTGGTTGATCGATTCGATCCCGAGGAAGAGCTCCCGGCATCCCGCGTCGTAGGCCATCTTGAGCAGATGCGGCTTGTCGGCCATGTCGATCGTGAGCTGCGCCGACCACGTGCGCCCGAGGGGCCGGATCGCCTCGAAGAGGTGCTCGAGGGCGCCGGCGGCGTTGTAGAGGTTGTCGTCCCAGAAGAAGAAGCGCTTCGTGGACCCCGGGCCGAGGTTGCGCACGAGGGTCTCACCCCGGGAACCGCGAAGACCCGGCAGCCGCGTGGCCAGCTTCAGGAAAGCGTTGAAGGCCCCCGGCGGCGCCTCTGAGATCGTGTCGCGCGTGAAGCGTCCGTTCTGCCGGTTCAGCTCGTCGACCACGTCCTCGGCGTCGCGATTGCGAACGAGGGGGCCGTTCACGATCTTCACGGCGCAAAAGTGGCAGTCGAGCTTGCACCCCCGCGCGAAGGTCGCCGAACCGAGAAGCTGCTGCGGCGCGGGGTCGAGCCCCTGCCAGATGTCCATGTCGATGCGCAGCGTCCCGCGATCGCGGATGCGCTGGAAGCCGGCGTTGTAGACGGGCTTCAGATCGCGACCCGCGTGCAGGTCCGCCAGGATCTCGGCGACGGCCCACTCCCCTTCACCCACCACGGTCGCGTCCACGTGCCCGTGGCGCGTCCCCTCGTCGGGGACCGCCGAGGCGTGCGAGCCCCCGAAGAGGATCGCCACCTTGCGCCCCGCCTCCTCGAAGGCCCGCCGAGCCTCGCGCGCCCGGCGGTACGCCTCGCGCGCCGAGTTGCTGTAGGCCGTGATCATCACGACGTCCATGTCGCCGCGCGAGAGATCGGCCTTGCGGCTCAGGATCGTCTCGAACGGCGTCGGCCCTTCGATCTTGTCGTGCTGCACGACGACGCGGCAATCCGCGGGGAGCAGCCCGTTCTGCCGGAGAAAGCCCACGATGTACGGAAAGCCGATGCCGGGGCTTCGGAGGAACGGCCCCGTCAGGCGCTCGAGGCGGCCGAGAAGGCCATTCCGCGCCGGCGGCGCATCGACGACGTAGGAATCACGCGGGGTGACGCAGATCAGATTTCCAATCGAAGGCATCGGGGCATCCTCCGAGGCAGGTGGCGTGGGCGGGGACGCCGCTTCGGAGAGCCCGGTGCGGAAGCGGTGCGGACGACGCGCGGGCGGCGCACGGCGCCACCATACCGCCGCGGCGCGGGAAAAGCGATTGAAGATTCGGTCGCCGCCGCCTATCCGTTCCGCTGCGCCGCGCGCGCCAGGACCCCCGCGACCCCTCGGGCGAACTCGGGCGCGGAGAAGTGCGACTCGGCCCGCGCCCGCGCCGCGCTTCCCATGGCCGCGCGGGCCTCGGGCGAGATCGAGAGCGCGCGCCTCAGCGTCGCCGCGAGGGCTCCCGCGTCGCGCGGGGGCGCGAGCCATCCTTCCGGCGTCTCTCCCCTCGCGCCGGCCGCGCCCTGGATCTCGAGCGGCCCTCCCTCGGCCGCGGCGATGACGGGAACGCCGCACGCCATGCTCTCCAGGATCACGCGTCCGAAGGGCTCGGGGCGGAGCGAGTAGTGAAGGGAGAGATCGAATTCGGGGTACGCAAGCTCCACGTTCGGCTGGAAGGGAAGCAGGAAGGCCGGGCCGGGAACGACGTCGGCTTCGACTTCGAACCGGGACAGGGCGGCGATGAGCGGACCGTCGCGGGGCGAGAGCACGCGCAGCTCGATGCCGTTCTCTCGGGCAAGGGCCGCGAAGTCGATCAGCACGCGCTCCGTCCCGCCGAGCTGAGCGGAGGCGGTGATTGCGGTGACTCTCAGCGGGGAAGCCCCCGGGCTCACAGCAGACTCCGATAGAGGTCCGCCGTCCGCCGCGCGGTTGCGGCCCACCGGAATCGTCGCGCGTGCTCCCGGCCGCGGGCGATCACCTGCTCGCGCCACGCGGGCTCCGCGGCCACGCGGCGCAGCGCGGTCACGCACAGATTCACATCCTGATCGCCGACGACGACCGCGGCCTCCCCCGCGGCCTCGACCAGGCCCCCGAGACCGGACGTGACGACCGGCAGACCGCAGGCCATCGCCTCCAGGACGGGGAAGCCAAACCCTTCGTAGTGGGACGGAAAGAGGAGGACGTCCGCCGCGCGGTAGGCCGCGCGCAGATCCGACTCGCTGGCCGCCCCGAGAGCCCTAACCCGATCCGCGATTCCCCGCGCCTCGACATCGGCCTGCTGGTCCCGCGTGAGCGCATCCCCCACCCGGAGCAGCCACGCGTCCAACCCCGCGGCCCGCAACCCGTGGACCGCCGCGATCACCCCCGGCAGATTCTTCCGCGGGGCGACGTTCCCGACGTGCAGCACCGTGAACGCGCCCGAAGGGAGACCGAGCCGGCGCCGGATCGACTCCCGCGGCTCCGCTGGCGCAGCGAAGAAATCATCGTCCACGCCGAAGGGGATGACGTGGATCCGCTCGTCGTGGCCCAGCCATTCGGCGAGCCCTCCCCGGAGCCACTCGGTGGCCACGATCCAGGCGTCCGCGCCGCGCAATCCCGACAGCACCCGGCCCAGCAAGCGATCGCGAATGCGCTCGCGCATCCCGGTGTCGCCGCGCTCGACCGTCATCACGGGAAAGAGGTCGTGCACGGTGACGACCCGCGGCCCGCGCTTCACCGAGTGCACGATGTGCGCGTAGGAATGGTCGAGCACGTGCACCAGATCCGCGCGCTCCGCTCCGACCTTTCGTGGGTAGGTGAGATACCGGGCGCCGTAGCGCCCGACCTGACCGAGGGCCGGCAGCGCGCCGCGCGGGAATTGGGGGGGGCCGGACCGGCCGGCGCCGTCCTCGGGAGGGAACCCCGGGATCGCCGTCGAGAGCGCGATCTCGAGGTCCGGCGCCTCGCGCGTCAGATGTTCCGCCACCCGCGCCGCGTAGCGATCCATCGAGGGCCACCGCTCGGCGGCAAGGTCGGGGACGAGGAGGATTCTGCGCACTGGCGGCGGATTCTATCACCCCTCCCGCGCCGGGCGATTCATCCGCGGGCCGCCTGGCGCCTCCTCCCGGTCGGGAGGCGGGAGGGCGCTCGATTCGCTCCAGTTTCGCTCCCGGGGGCCCTACATATATATAGGCGCCGCCCCGGCGCGGTCATCTCTTGAGACGGTAGCCGGCCTTCCGGGCGGTGAGGATGTGCCGCGGGTTGGCCGGATCCTCCTCCAGCTTGCGCCGCAGCTCGGCGACGTGGGTGTCGACCGTGCGCGACACGACGTCGGCGGAGTATCCCCACACCTCGTGCAGGAGATCCAGGCGCGAGACGACGGCCTCGTCGTGGCGCAGCAGGGCGAGGAGGAGATCGAGCTCCTTCGGCGCGAGATCGACGGCCTTGCCCGAGCGCGTGACGGTGCGGTGCGAGGGGTTGACCTCGACGTCGCCGAAGCGTCGCACGCCGTCGTCGCCGCCGGCTCCGGCCCGCCGCAGCAGCGCCTCGACCCGCGCGAGGAGCTCGAGGAGGCCGAAGGGCTTCGTCACGTAGTCGTCGGCGCCCAGGCGGAGCCCTCGCACCTTGTCCGCCTCCTCGCCCCGGGCCGTCAGGATCAGGATCGGCGTCGTGTCCCGCGCCTCGCGCATCGAGCGCAGCAGGCGGAAGCCGTCCATGCCGGGGAGCATCAGGTCGAGGATGACGAGATCGGGGCGCCACGTCCGCGCCCGCTCCCGGCCCGATCGGCCGTCCCTCTCGACGGCGATCTCGTACCCTTCCACCTCGAGGTTGTTCCGGAGGCCGAAGGCGAGGTCGTCGTTGTCCTCGATGACGAGGATGCGCTTCATGCGGGCAGCTCGACGACGAAACGCGCGCCGCCACCGCTCGCCGGCTCGACCCACGCGCGCCCGCCGTGGAGGGCCACGAGATCGCGGACGACTGTCAGGCCGATCCCCGTTCCCGCCACCGCGCGATCGCGATCGCGCGCGAGCCGCTCGAAGCGATTCCAGATCCTTCCGCGATCCGCCTCGGGCACGCCCGGCCCCTCGTCCTCCACCCACACCCGCACGCCCGCGCCCCCCCTCTCGGCGCCCACCACGACCCGCTGGCCTGTGGGTCCGTACTTCACCGCGTTGTCGAGGAGGTTGATGAGGACCTGGCGCATCGCGTCGTCGTCGAGGCTCGCCACGGCGGCGTCGTCGAGGCGCGTCTCGACCTGCACGCCCCGCCCGCGCGCGAGCGGCAGGAACGACGACACGATCTCCCGCACCAGCGGGGCGACGGCGCGCGGGCGCGGCGCGAGGTGGATGTCCCCGCGCTCGCCGCGCGAGAAGCGGAGGACGTTCTCGACGAGGTCGCCGAGGCGCCGCGCCTCCTGATCGATGATCTCGAGCGAGCGCCGGCGCTCGGCGTCGGTCCGAGCGCGATCGAGGAGAAGCGTCTCGGCGAACATCCGGATCTGCGTCAGCGGCGTCCGGAGCTCGTGCGAGACGCGCGCGATGAACTCCGCCCGCGCGGCCGCGAGCGCCCGCTCGCGCGCCATCAGGAATATGGCGGCGACGACGAGCCCCGCCGCCACTCCCTGGAGCGCGAGGAGGAGGGGCACCTGTGATTCGGGGAGCCCGCCGATGACGAGGCGCGGCGCGGCCGCCGGATCGATCGAGACGACGGCGACGGCGCCTTCGAGGACGCCGCCGTAGGCGTCGCCGAAAGGAACCCTGGCTCGAAGGATTCCACCCCTCCCCTGGCCCGACCGGAAGAGATCACCTCCCTCCCCGTCGACCACGCCGACGTCGAGGAGATCGTTCGTCAGATGACCGTCCCCGAGCGAGGCCGGCAGCAGCGGGCCGCGCGTCACGGCGCGATCGATGAAGCCGCGCAGCGCTCCTTGTTCGAGCTCGAACCCCACGAGCGCCGGTCCCGCCGAGGCGATGACGAACGCGCGGGGGCGGCCGCCGATCTTCGCGCGCGCCGCGGTGAACGACCGCGCGAGATCGGGCTTCGCGGCGGCGACGGCGGGAAGGCTCGCGCGGATCCACGCGAGGGTCTCCGCATCGAGAGGCGCGCCGCTCACCGCGAGCGCATTCCGCGCCGCATCGAGGACGAAGAGCGAGGGGGCGAGCGTGAGCGCGCGGCGCAGCGCCTCGTCGTCGGGGGCGGCGAGGGCGGACGGCTCGGGGAGAGCACCTCCCGCCGGCGCGGCGGCGACGCGGCGGAGGGCGGTGATGATCGGATAGCAGCCGTTGTAGCCGATTTCGTTCGCGGCCCGCCGCACCAGCTCGTGCGCCGCGAGCGAGGCGTAGTCAGTGAGGACCCCTTCCGCGACGCGGCGGTGGGAACGCGAGGCCCCGTAGGCGAGGCGCGCGAGGACGGCGACGAGGAGGAGGCCCAGGACGAGAAAGGAGGTGATGAAGACGGAACCCCATCCCGATTCGAGCCGCCGCCGGAAGATCGTCATGGGACGGGGATTGTAGCAGCGGCCGGCGCGGCGGCCGGCCGTTCCTGACCGTTTCCTGACAAACCCCGCACCCGACGGCGACCCGGCGGGCCTCCCCCGTGGCTACGCTCCGGCATTCACTCTCACAGGAGGCATGCGATGCGAATCATGGGACGCAGGCTGGAGGCACGAGCGCTGGTTCTCGTGGCGGCGGCGCTTCTCGGTGCCGGCTCCGCGAGCGCGCAGATCCCGGACAAGTTCAAGAACCTGCAGGTGCTGCCGAGGGACATCTCGAAAGCGGATCTCATCGAGTCGATGAAGCAGCTCACCAACGCCCTGGGCGTCCGGTGCACTTACTGCCACGTCGGCGAGGAGAAGGCCGGCGCGCCGCCGTTCCAGGATTTCAAGTTCGACTCCGACGACAGGGCGCCGAAGGTGACGGCCCGCGCCATGATGAAGATGACGGCGGACGTGAACTCGAAGTACCTCGCGGAGATCAAGACCGGACGCGACAGGAAGGTGCAGGTCACGTGCATGACGTGCCACCACGCCGTCGCGATCCCGCAGACGATCGGGGACATCGTGCTGGACCTCGTCGCCGAGAAAGGCGTCGCCACCGCCGAGGCGAAGTATCGCGAGCTGCGCAAGCAATACGAGGGGAGGGCCGCCTACGACTTCGGCGAGTTCGCGCTCCACGACGTCATCCGGGTTCTCGCCAACAAGGGGCAGGTCGACGACGCGATCGTCCTCGAGAAGATGAACGTCGAGCTCCACCCCGACTCGTCGCGCGCCTTCTTCACCCTCGGCGAGCTGTACGCCGGCAAGGACGACAAGGCCGCGGCGGCCGACGCGTACCGGAAGGCGCTCGCGATCAGCCCCGACATGGAGCAGGCGAAGAAGCGCCTCGCGGAGGTGACGAACGCGGGGAGCTGATCAGTCCGGCAGCCATCCGGTCCCCAGGACCGGCCGGCCGGCGAGGGCCACGTAGAATCCGAACCCGGCGAGAGCGGCGACCCAGAGCACGGAGAGGATCGTCCCCGACGCGTACCACGCGGAGAGATCGGTGGTTTGGAGCGTTCCCGCAAGTGTGGTGTAGACCGCGAAGAGGACCGTCGTGGAGAGCAACCCGAGCCGCGTCAGCGAGAGCAGCAGGGTGCCTACGAATACCAGCGTGCCGATGGCATCGAACCAGTACTCTGCGGCGGGCAGGGTCAGGAGAGTGAAGGCGGCGAGAACGACCGCGCCCGCGATCCACGTCCGCCTGAGCACGATCGAGAGAAGCAGGAGCAGAATCAGCAGCAGCATCGGCGGCACGATCGAGTGGACCTGGCGGTCCAGGAACTCGCCGAAGAGGAAGCGTGTTCCCGCGAGTGCGTGCAGGCGAATCGAGGCCGGCCGGCTCGGCGCCAGGCCGAGCCACGCGGGAAACTGTAGGCCGACCTGATCCCAAAGCCGCAGCCCGATGCCGATCAGGCAGCCGAAGAGGACGTCCCTTCCGACGAGCGGATCGCGGAAGCGTCCGGCCAGGCCCCTCGTCCACGAGACGATCGCGTCGGGCCAGCGCCTCCGGACGAACGGCTCCAGCGCGAGGTAGAGGGTGAAAATCATCAGCCCCTCGAAGAGCGTCTGCGCAAGCGTCGAGAGGAGGGCGCCGACCAGGTCCCCGAACTCACCGGCATGCTTGGCGTAGAGCAGCCAGGCGAGCATGTGCAGCGGGACGAAGACCCCCGCGATCCGGACGGCGCCGCGGAGATCGCTCCGCCCGAGCCGGACGTTCCGGCGCGCGAGCAGGAATCCTCCGGTGAGGACGCTCAGGAGGAGCAACCCCCCAGCGAACTGGGCGACGCGCTTGCCCGTCGTCGTCTCGTCCAGGGCCGATTCCGCCGGCTTCTCCCACGGGCCGATCACGCGGAAGAAGACGGGAACGCCCCGGTACGATGCCGCCTCCACGCGAACACCGAGCTCGGGTCTCTTCGCCGCGACCGATTCCCACGCGAGGCGCGCGTCGGTGTGGAACGGCGGGTTCCAGCCAGGCGGAACGCGGCGAAGATCCGCGATACCCAGTCCCGCCGCCGCGAACAACGGGCTGAAGTCCGCGTCGCCCGGTGGCGCGCCGCCGGGCTCGGCGCGCTCCGGCGGAACGATCTCCATCCGTATGAGACGCCCCGACGTGTCGGTCCAGACGGTCGCGATCCCGGGCGAGCCCGGCGGAGGATCCTCCAGGGACATTCGATTCGAGATGGGGTTCAGCGGCAGGAGAGGCTTCGGACCCTGACGGTAATAAAAGATGATGGGTGCGAGCGCCCCCTGTCCGAGCGCCTTCCAGCGATTCGGGTCCGTCGACTTCTCCAGGTGGTCCAGATACGTCTTGTTCTCGCTCAGTCCCCAGATGAAATCACCCGCGGGCTCCGGATGGCCCGTCCGGCCGAGCAGGGCTCGCGCCTCGGCGGCGAGAACCTGGGGCTCCTTGGGAAGAGACGTATAGCTCGTGATTCCCCCCGCGCCTCCGAAGAGGACGATGAGGGCGAGGCCGGCGATCGCGCCGACGATCGAGATCAGCCCCGCTCGGGCGCTGAGCCCTCCGGTCACGACGGAGGCCGCGACCATCTCGGGGGACGGCGTCTCCCCCGCCGCGAGCGCCGCGGCGAGGGGATCGCCCCCCGGAAGCGCGGCCGCGACCGCCAGCGCCGAAGAGGGTCGCTCGGCCGGATGCCGCGCGAGGCATGCGAGGATGACCCGCTCGACGGAGCGATCGAGTCCATGGACGAAGCTCGAGGGCGAGGTGACGCCCGATTCCTGCTGTCGCATCAGCTCGGGCAGCGACTCGGCGCGGAAGGCGGGCTTCCCGGTGAAGAGCTCGAACAGCACGAGCCCGAGCGCGTAGATGTCGCTCGCGACCGAGACTTCCTTTCCGGCAACCTGCTCGGGCGCCATGTACCCGGGCGTGCCGGACCGCAGATCGGCGCCGATGACCTCGCCGGCCAGAGCCGCCAGACCGAAATCGGTGATCCGCACCCGTCCCTCGCCGTCCAGCATGACGTTGGCCGGCTTCAGGTCGCGGTGCAGCACTCCCTTGTCGTGGGCCGCGGCCAGCCCCGCACACATCTGACGCGCGATCTGGAGCGCCTTGTCCTCAGGGAGGCGCCCGATGCGTCGGAGGAGCGAGCGCAGATCCTCTCCGTCGACGTACTCCATCGAGATGAAGTGCTGCCCGTCGGCCTCGGCGATGTCGTAGACGCGGCAGACGTTCGGGTGGGAGACCTGCCGCGCGATCTTCACCTCGTGGTGGAAGCGCGCGAGCATGGAGGAGCCCCGCTCGAGATCAGCGGGGAGAAACTTGAGCGCGACCGGTTGGCCCAGCTTCATGTCGTCGGCGCGGAAGACCTCGCCCATGCCGCCGCGTCCCAGACGGCCGACGATCCGGTACCGATCGAGGAGCATCGTCCCGGGCGGAAACCGTCCGTCGGAGGTCGGCGAGCCGGACGACGCGGACGACTTCCTGTGGATCAGGGTCGGCCCGCTCGAGGCGGTGGGATCGCCGCCGAGGGGCGCCCCGCACTCCGGACAGAACGGGCTCGATGAGGACAGCTCGGCCGCGCACGCGGGGCATCGGCTCATCGAGATCGGGGGTCCTCCGTGATCGGGGGTCGCAGAACCTGCCGCGCGCCGCCGCGGGAGCGTTCATGATAACGCACATCCCCGCGCGGACGGCCTCCGTCCTTCGATGCCGAGACTGTTCGAGCGCCTCACGTTCAACCGCGGACCGGCCACACATGCTTCGTGTCGTACTTTGGGAAATTGTCCATGAAACCCTCGTCGAAGCGCGCGTACCACGCACTGCCCTCGCCGCCGGCAGCGCTCGTGGACGACCAGTAGCCGGCGGGGATATCCACTCCGGCGAACGGATGGCCCGCGGGGAGTGACGGGTTGTACTGGCTGTAGTCGAAGAGGCTCTGCAGCTCCTTGATGTTCGGCAATCGCCAGGTTCCGGCGACCGAGCCGTCCGTCAGGCCACAGGCCCCGCTCGCCAGCGTATT
Source organism: Acidobacteriota bacterium (assembly GCA_016195325.1). Classification (NCBI taxonomy): domain Bacteria; kingdom Pseudomonadati; phylum Acidobacteriota; species Acidobacteriota bacterium. The sequence continues at coordinate 38,473 of JACPZX010000041.1, read as the reverse complement.
CGAGCTGGTCAGGGCGGTGGCCCAGGTCTCCTGGCCGAAGCAATCCGCGTTCTTCAGCCAGACCAATCCGGTCAGATTGTCCTTCACCGTGCCGTTCCCATTGTCCGTGAACCGAGGAGAGGCTGAGGCACCGATCTGAAACGCGCCGTCCTGACCCGTGCCGGCACAGCTGACGGGGTTTCCGAATGTGTCCCAGCATCCGGTCTGGCCGGTCCGGGCGACACTGGCTCGAGCGCCCAGCCTGTCGTAGATCTGCTGGAGCGTGACCATGGTCGGAGCCGGTGGTCCCGGGGGATCCAGGGTGCCGGCGAGGGCCGCCCCGAACACGACGAGGCCGGTCGCCATGGAGAACAAACGGTTCGTGGTCGTTGGTTTCATAATCCGCACTCCTCTCTCTCTGCTGCCCTGTCAGGGGCAGCCATTCCCCGACGCGTTGATTCCAGCATCGCGAGATCCGACCTGGGATCCGTCGTTGTAGGTTCCGGCTCCTCCACAGCTCGCGCCGCGCACGAGGTACCAGGTGCCGTCGCCGAGAGCGGGCGTCCCGCTAAGGGTGACGGACGTCCCGGTCGTGTGGGCGACGCAGGCCTGGGTCGCCGCCTGGAAATTGCCGTGCGCGCTCCGCAGCGCGGAGAGGCGGCCCTGGACGATGTCGTACGAGGTCGCTCCGGGCAGCGCGGCCCACGAGAAGGATGCGGCGCCGCCGGCGGCGCTGGTCGCGGTCACTCCGGGCGCTCCCAACGGGGCGGCCCGGCGCCAGCCGGTCGTCACCCGGTACGCCACCGGACTGGACGACGAGAAGGTGATCCACCCCGCGTTCTCAGACCAGGCTCGCCCGCTGAAGTTCCCGTTCACGGGATCGATCGTCACCCCCGCCCCCGCAGGCGCGAAGTTGATCCAGCCGGCGTTCTCCGACCACGCGTACCCCGCGAGCGTTCCGCACCCGTCGTTCGTCACGCCGTAGCTTCCCGCGGCGCACGAGCGGTTCGCGCACGACAGGCTGATCCAACCCGCGTTCTCCGACCATGCCCAGCCGGTCAGGCCCGAGTCCGAGACCTGAACTCCCGGCCCCCCGGCCCCCCCAGGGCGGGCGTTGATCCAGCCCAGATTCTCGGACCAGGCGAATTTCGATCCGGCGTTGCCGGGGTCGATGTTCTCGGCGAAGGCGGCGCCTCCTCCGAGGAGGATCGCGGCGGCCAGTGCCAGGAGCCGTGTCTTCGGGCATTTCATGGGTCCCCCCGCATCGTTGGGTCCGAGACCAGCTCCGGTTCGGGCCTCTACATGGGAGGATCGGATTCGCGGAGGGAAAAGCGACACGCGGGATCAGGAAGGAGACGACTCGTACCTCGCGACCAGCGTCGCCGCCACGAGATCGCCGGTGACGTTGAGGGCGGTGGCGAAGGTGTCGGGGATGACGTCGAGCGCGATGAGAATGCCGATCCCCTCGATCGGCAGGCCGATGGCGGAAAAGAGCGGCGCGAGGATGATGAAGCCGCCCCGCGGGACCCCCGGCGCCGCCGCGGCGAGGAAGACGCAGGCGAAGCCGACCAGCGAGAGCTCGCGCGGGCCGAGCGGAATCCCGTAGAACCAGCCGACGAACATCGCGCCCACCGTCCACGTCACCGGCCCCGCGTACTTGAACGTCGAGACCGCGAGCGGCAGCACGAACCCCGAGATCCGCTTCGACAGCCCGAGGCCCCGCTCCGCGCTCTCGACGAGAGCCGGCAGCGAGGCGACCGAAGAGCTCGACGTGAAGGCGATGAGCTGCGCCGGGAGGGCCGCGCGCGCGAAGCGCCGCACCGGGATCCCCGAGACGAGGGCGACGACGGGATACGTCAGGAGGATCGCGAGGACGCTGAGGAAAGAGTACGCGATGATGTAGAAGCCGATCGCCCCCGCCAGACCGGCTCCCGCGCGGGCGGCGAGGGGGAGCATCAGCGCGAAGATGCCGATCGGCGCCGCGAGGATCACCCAGCGCACCAGGGTCAGCATCACCTCGCTCACCGACCGGGAGAGCGCGACGATCGTCGCGCGCGATGTCGCGGAGCTGCGGGTCGCGGCGAGCGCGAAGAGTAGAGTGAAGAGAACGAGCGGCAGCATCGCGCCCGAGGCGGCCGCCGCGATCGGGTTCGCGGGAACGAGCGACACGAGCCACTCTCCGGGAGACTGCGCCGGACCGCCCGTGACGAGCTTCGCCGCCTCCGCGGCTCCGGCCGGAAGGGGGGGCAGCTTCGGTCCGCGCTCCGGCATGAAGCCGAAGACCGCGACGGTCAGCGGGATCGCGACGAGCGCGTGCGCGGCGAGCATCGCGACGAAGACTGCGAGAGTCCGGCTCCCGAGCCGCCCGATCGCCGCCACGTCCGTCGCCGACGCGACGCCGGTCACGAGGAGCGACACGACGAGCGGGATCACCGTCATCCGAATGGCGTTGACCCAGAGGGCGCCGATCGGCGAGACGGCGTCGGCCGCGCGGAGGAGCGGCTCGGATCCGCTGACGGCGATCGCCGTCCCGCCCGCGACCGCGGCGCCGAGGGCGGCGAGGACGCGCGTGCTCTCCTTCATCGCGTCACCGCCTACATCATCAGATCGCCGCCGTTGATGTCGAACGACGCGCCGGTGATGTAGCCGGCCGCCTCCGAGGCGACGAAGCAGACCAGATCCGCGACTTCGAGGGAGGTGCCGAGCCTCGGCACCGGGTACGACCCCGCGAGGCGCGCAAGCACTTCGGCGCTCGCCGTCTCGCGCGTCAGCTCGGTGTCGATCATGCCGGGGCAGATGGCGTTCACGGTGACGCCGAACTTCCCCAGCTCCTTCGCGGCGGCCCGCGTGAGGCCGAGGAGGCCGGTCTTCGACGCGGTGTAGTGCGCGCCCCCCAGGGTGCTCACCATCCGGCCCGCCGACGACGAGATGTTGACGACGCGCCCGTACTTCTGCGCCTTCATCGCGGGGAGCGCGGCGCGCATGAGGAGGAACGGCGCCGTCATGTTGGTCTCGAGGGCGGCTCGCCACTCGTCGAGGCCGAGCTGCTCGAACCGTGTCGATCGCGCGTGGGCGGCGTTGTTGACGAGGATGTCCACGCGCCCGAACCGTTCGAGCGTCGCGCGGACGATTCTTTCGGGGACGCCCTCGGCGGTGATGTCCCCCGGCACCGCGAGGGCGCGCGCGCCGATCGCGCTCGCGACCTCGGCGGCGCGGGCCTCATCGCGCGCGTTGACGGCGACGGAGGCGCCGCGCTCGTGCAGGCGGGCCGCCGCCGCGCGGCCGAGGCCGCGCGACGCGCCGGTGACGATCGCGACGCGGCCCGTGAAGTCCATTCCGCATCTTAGGCGCGGCCCATCCCATTCCGTCAACCACTTTTCCTGTCGTCTTCTCCGCACCGATTCCGATCTCCATGGGTAGAGACCGGAATCGCCGCCCCGCGACGTCGGGGCGGTCGAGAGACTTTCAAGGGAGGATGGACCCATGAGACAGGAGAGGATGCTCTTCGTCGCGGTGATGATGCTCGTCGCCGGCATGGCGGTGCCGGTGCGGGCCGCCGACGGCGATCTCGACCCGTCGTTCAGCTTCGACGGCAAGGTGACCACCGACTTCAGCGGGTTCGGCGACGCCGTGACCGCCGTCGTCATCGACGCCCACGGAAGGATCGTGGCGGCGGGAGTCTCGTCCGACGGCGTGCAAAGAGACTTCGCCGTCGCGCGCTACAACGAGGACGGCACCCTGGACACCAGCTTCGGCACGAACGGCCTGGTGACCGTCCAGTTCGACGGGAAAAACGCGAGCGCCAATGCCGTCGCCGTCGACGGTCAGGGACGGATTGTCGTGGCGGGAGTTTCCTACATCGGCACGCACCAGGACATTGCGGTGGCCCGCCTCAATGATGACGGCACCCTGGACACCGTCTTCAACGGGACAGGGACGGTGACCACCGCATTCGGCATCTCGTCGTTTGCGAGCGGGGTCGCGATCGACGCCGGGGGGAAGATCATCGTCGCGGGAGGGAGCGCGAACATCCCTGCGGCCAGAATGGCGCTGGTCCGGTACAACGAGGACGGCACGCTGGACGACACGTTCGACGGAGACAGCCAGGGGGACGGCAAAGTGACGTTCGACTTCGCCGGGATTAGCGCCTTTGGGTTTGCCGTCGCCCTCGACTCCGGTGGAAGAATCGTCGTGGCGGGAACTTCGAACGGCCTGATCGCGGTCGCGCGGTGCCACGCCGATGGAACGCTCGATCACGACTTCAACGGAACCGGGAGAGTCACCACGGACGTCGGGGGGCATGGGGATACGGCGCATGCCATCGCCCTCGACGCCGACGGTCGGATCGTGGTGGGTGGACGATCGGCCTTCGTCTCCGGTGTGAGCGGCTCCCACTTCACCCTCGTCCGCTACAATGGCGATGGATCGCTCGACACGGGATTCAACACGACGGGAACGGTGGTCACCGATGTCTCGCCGCAGTCCGAAATCCTCGCCGTCGCCGTCGACGCCGCCGGCAAGATCGTCGCAGCGGGAATCGCCGCGGACGCTCTGAACAGCCAGACGCACCCGATGATCGCGGTGGCCCGCTACCTCCACGACGGCACGCTCGACGGCAGCTTCGGGGGAGGCATCGTGATCACCGACTTCGACGACGCCCTGAGCCTGGCGCAGGCCGTCGCCATTGACGCCCACGCCGGAATCGTCGTGGCGGGAAGCTCCACGGTCGACTTCGGTCTCATCAGGCTCCTGAGCAGCTCGGTGCCACCCTGCGCGCTCGTCTGCCCAGGCTCCTTCACCATGCCCACCGATCCCGGACAGTGCGGCGCCGCCGTCACGTATCCGGCTCCGACGGAGAGCGGAGCCTGCGGGACGGTCACCTGTGACCACCTCTCGGGATCGCTCTTTCCCGTCGGAGACACGGACGTCTCCTGCTCCGACGGTGCGGCGAGCTGCACGTTCAAGGTCACCGTCCACGACGTCGAGCCGCCGAGGATCACGTGTCCCGCGAGCGTCGTCGCTCCCGGGACGTCGTCCGCCGGGGTTCCTGTCACGTACCCCTCCCCGGCCGCCACCGACAACTGCCCCGGCGCCACCACCTCGTGCGCACCGCCGTCGGGCTCGATCTTCCCGGTGGGGACGACACCGGTGGCCTGCGCCGCGACGGACGCCTCCGGCAACGCCGACTCGTGCGGCTTCGGGGTCACGGTCGAGCGGGCGGATCTCGCGATCAGCGAGTCGACGACCGTCACGAAGGTCTCGCCCGGACAGAGCCTCGTCTACACGCTCCAGCTCGTGAACAACGGCCCCGGCCCGGCCGGTGACGTCGTCATCAACGACGCGGTCCCCGCGAACTGCACCTTCGTGAGCGCGACGGGTGCCGGGCTGTTGCCGCCCCCGGTGGGGGCCGGCGGTACCGTCTCCTGGTGGGTCGGCCCGCTCGCGAGCGGATCGACGGTCAAAGTCACCGTCACCGTGAAGGTCTCGAGCAAGGGGAAGAATTCGGTCTCCAACACCGCCGGCGTGATATCGCCGACGTTCGATCCCAATCCGGCCAACAACAACGCGACGCTCACGACCCGCATCCCCTCCCAGGGGAAGTAGCGGGAGACGCCGGCGGAAGCTCGCTCGAGCCGAACCCCGGGCGCGCCGGCCGCCCGGAGTTCGGCATGGACAGGAAAGCGGTGTCGGGCGTACTCTTCCCATCACACTTCCACGCGGACCTCGGGGCGGGCTTCCGCCCACGATGCCGATGACACTGCTGAGCCCTGATCGCTGGCGACGGCTCGAGGCGAGCCTGGACGAGGTCCTCGACCTCCCGGTCGAGAAGCGCGCCGGGTTCCTCGTCATCCTGAGGGCCCGCGATCCCTCGTTCGCCGCAGACCTCGCGACTCTTCTCGACGAGCACCGCGCCGCGGACGCGGAAGGGTTCCTCATGGCCGGCCCGGACCTTCGCGTCGGGACGGCGATCGCCGGCGACGTGATCGGCCCGTACAGGCTCGTCTCCCCGCTCGGTGAAGGCGGGATGGGAGAGGTCTGGCTCGCGGAGCAGCGGGAGCCCGTGAGGCGCGACGTCGCGATCAAGATCATCAAGCAGGGAATGGACACCGCGCTGGTCGTGGCCCGGTTCGAGGCCGAGCGCCAGGCTCTCGCGCTCATGGATCACTCGGCCGTCGCGAAAGTGTTCGACGCCGGCTCGACCCCCCTCGGCCGTCCCTATTTCGTCATGGAGTACGTCCGTGGCGTCGCGATCACAGAGCACTGCGACCGGAACCGGCTCACCACGCGGGAGCGGCTGGAGCTCTTCATGCGCGTGTGCGACGGCGTGCAGCACGCGCACCAGAAGGCGCTCATCCACCGCGATCTCAAGCCCTCGAACGTCCTGGTCGCGATGGAGGACGGAAGGCCGGTCCCGAAGATCATCGACTTCGGCGTCGCGAAGGCGACCTCGGAGGGGCCGGCGGATCGCCCGCCGCAGACGATCGCCGGCACGCTGATCGGCACGCCGGAGTACATGAGCCCCGAGCAGGCGGACCCGGCGTGCCGGGATCTCGACACGCGCACCGACGTCTACTCCCTCGGAGTGATGCTCTACGAGCTCCTCGTCGGCGTGCGCCCGTTCGACGCGGGCGCCACGCGCGAGGGGGGGCACGACGAGATCCGCAGGAGGATCCGCGAGGAGGAGCCGAAGAGGCCGAGCGCGCGCCTGAGCGGCGCAGGCGGCGCCCTCGCGACCGAATCGGCGACGCGACGCGGGGTGGACGCCGTGACGCTGCGGCGCCAGCTCAGGGGGGAGCTCGACTGGATCGTGATGAAGGCGCTCGAGAAGGACCGCGAGCGCCGGTACGGCTCGGCCGCGGATCTCGCGGCGGACATCAGGAGGCATCTCGGGAGCCTCCCCGTCGTGGCCGGCCCCGCGAGCGCGGGTTACCGCGCGCGGAAGTTCGTGGGGCGGCACAGCGTGGGTGTGGCGTTCGCCGCGCTCGGAGTGCTGGCGCTCGCGGGCTTCGCGGGCGCGATGGCGCTCCAGTCCGCCAGGATCGCCCGCGAGCGGGATCGCGCGAACCGGGAGGCGAAAACGGCGACGCGGGCACTCAGCGTGCTGACCGACCTCTTCGAGGTGTCGAACCCGAGCGCGGCCCGGGGGAACACGATCACGGCGCGGGAGATCCTCGATCGCGGCGCCGAGAAGATCGACAGGGAACTGGCCGACGAGCCGCTGGTCCGCGCGCAGCTCACGCTGACGCTCACCGAGGTGTATCGAAGTCTCGGTCTCTACGACTCGGCCAGGCCCCTCGCGGAGAAGACAGTGGCGCTGCGGCGCGAGCAACTCGGCGCCGGGAGCCCCGAGGCCCTGGAGGCGGTCGATGTCCTGGGAGGAGTTCAGCAGGATCAGGGGAAGCTCGCGGAGGCGGAGATCTCCTTCCGCGAGGCTTTCGAGGGACGGCGGAGCATCCTCGGGAAGGACGACCCCGCCTTCCTCACGTCGCTCAACAACCTGGGCCTCCTCCTGCAGCTCGAGGGGAAGCTCCCCGAGGCGGAGAGATATCTTCGTGAGGCGCTCGACGTCCGGCGCCGGACGCTCGGCCCGGACGATCCCGACCTGCTCATGGGGTTGAACAACTTCGGCCTCCTCCTCCAGAACGAGGACAAGCCCTCGGAAGCCGAGCCGTACTTCCACGAGGTTCTCGACAAGTGCCGGCGCACCATCGGCAGCGACCATCCACACACGCTCACGGCGATGAGCAACCTGGGCCTCGATCTGATGACCGAGGGAAAACTCGCGAAGGCGGAACCGTTGTTCCGGGAGGCCCTGGAGACGCGGCGCCGAGTCTTCGGCGGCGACCACCCTCAGACGTTGCTGTCCGTGCACATGATGGGGTACGTCCTCCGGATCGAGGGAAGGCTCGCCGAAGCCGAGCCCTACACCCGCGAATCGGTGGACGGTTTCCGGCGCGCCGTAGGGCCGGAGCATCCGCGCACGCTCATGGCGCTCACCGGGATGGCGCTGTTGCGGGAGGCCCAGGGAAGATTCGGGGAGGCGGAGGTGACTCTGCGCGGCGTCCTCGAAACGCGGCGCCGGACGCTCGGCGAGGATCACCCCGACACGCTCGACTCCTTGCAGAATCTGGCCGCAGTCCTCCACGACGAGGGGAAACAGGTCGAGGCGGAGTCGATTCTCGTCGACGCCGTCGAACGCTCCCGGCGCAAGATGGGGTCGGAGAACGCGAGCACTCTCGGGGCCATGGCCGCGCTCGGCGACGTCCGCACGAGCCGGGGGAGCCTCGACGAGGCCGAGCGTCTTCTCGCAGAGGTCCTGGCGGCCGCACGCCGGGCGCTTCCGCCCGGCCATCGTCTCATCGGGCGGACTCTCCTCTATGCCGGCCGATGCCAGACGGCGCGCGGCCGCTATCCCGAGGCCGAGGCGTCCCTCATCGAGGCGCGCCGAACTCTCGAACGCGCGGAGCCCTTCCAGCTCCCGAGGATCGAGGAGGCCCTCGCGGATCTGCGCGCCCGCGAGGGGCGGTAGAAGAGAGCCATCAGGTGGGGGGATCCCCCCGCAGGCTGCGGTGGAGGTAGATCCGCGCCTTCTCCCACTGCCGCTGGACCGTGCGCTCGGCCACCCCGCGCATCGCGGCGATCTCGGCGAACGAAAAGCCGCAGAAGAATTTCAGGTCGACGACCTGCGCCAGCCCCGCGTCGAGGCGGGCGAGCTCGTCCAGCGCGTCGCTCATCTGCGTCAGCCCGGGGACGTCGATCGTCGCGTCGCCGGGCTCCGTGTCGATCGCGGTGATGTGGATCTGGCCGCCGCGCTTCACGGCGCGCCGCGATCGGACGTGCTCGAGGATCAGCCCGCGCATCACCCGCGCCGCGTATCCCATGAACCGCGCCCGATCGGGAAACGACGCGCCCGCGCGCGCGGCGATGTCGATGTACGCCTGGTGGAGAAGGGTCGTGGCGCCGAGGCTCACCGGCCCGCCGTGCCGGCCGAGCTCGTGGCGCGCCAGGCGGTGGAGCTCACCGTAGAGGGCCGCGAAGAGCGCGTCCGCGGCTCGGGGCTCACCGCGGTCGGCCGCGGCGATCAGCGATGAGATCGTGGGCTCCATGCGCGGGTGACCCCTGGATCGGCGATCGACATCGAGTCGCGGCGATCGTACGCCGGAAGCCCCGCGCCGTCCAGCTTCCCGGCTCCGGGCCCGGCGGCGCCGCTCTCTTGACGCCCCGGGGTTCGCGTGGTACTTCGGGTGGCCGTGAGACGCGCTGTCCCATCACCCGCGAAGGAGGAATCCGTGAGACAAGAGAAGACCTTGCGCGGCGCCGCCGCGATGTCCGCGATCGTGCTGCTCGCCGCCGCGCCGGCACCCGCGCCCGAGAAGGGACAGACGTTCGAGACGGGGGGCGTCTCGATCTACTACGAGGTGACGGGCGGCGGCGCGGGAGCGCCGCTCGTCGTCGTGAACGGCGGGCCGGGCTTCGATCACGGGTACGTGCACTGCTCGAACGCCTGGGAGCGTCTGGCCGCGAAACGGAAGGTGATCTTCTACGACCAGCGCGGCAACGGCCGGTCGAGCGAGCTCAAGGAGGGGCAGTCGTGCCTCCTCGCGGATCAGATCGCCGACCTCGACGCGCTGCGGGCCCGGCTCGGCCTCGAGAGGATGGAGCTTCTGGGCCACTCCTGGGGCGGCTATCTCGTCATGGCCTACGCCGCGCGCCACCCCGAGCGCATCGCGCACCTCCTCATCGTCGATTCCGCGGCGCCGAAGATCCAGGACACCGTCTTTCTCTTCAAGAACATCTTCCCCGAGACGGTGGCGCGCGAGGAGGGTCTCGCCTTCGCGGTGGAGCTGGGGGACAAGCCGGCGATCGCCGCCGACATGCGCGAGTACATGTCGATGCTCTTCTACACCTCCGCCGCGCGCGACGCGATGCTCGCCCGGATGGACGACCTGAGCTACCACCAGAGCGTCAACAAGTCGATCTGGAACGATCTCCAGCGCTTCGATCTGAACCCCGAGCTGCCGAAGTTCCATTTCCCGACCCTCGTCGTCACCGGCCGCTACGACTTCAACGTCGCCCCGTCGGTGGCGTACGCCATTCACAGGGCGATCCCCGGGTCGGAGCTCGCGATCTTCGAGAGGAGCGGGCACCTCCCCTATTGCGAGGAGAGCGACGCCTTCGTCGCCCGCGTGGAGGAATTTCTCGGGGGCGGCGGATCCCCCGCGTCTCCTTGACCTGACCGGCGTCGCCGTCCAGACTGAGCGCATGGCGACGGGTGTCCGCTCGAAGAAGAAGATCAAGGCGCCTCCCCCTCCAGCCCCGAAGCTCGGCGTCCCGGGCTACCGGCACTCCGGGGGCAGGCACCACGAGACGGCGCACCTCAGGAACATCCTCGATCACCTCGGGCTCAAGGCGCCCCACACCGGCGCTCCCTATTCCGAGGAGATGCTCCTCGGAATAGGAGGCGGCATCGGCTGCGGGTACTTCCTTTTCGAGACGGGCGGCAGCACCTTTGTCTCGGTGGGGACGCGGCACCTCTGGCAGAGCACGAAGGCCGACTTCATTCAGGGGATCTGCGGCCGCCTCGGATGCCGGGTGACGACCAAGGAGGCTTCGGGACATCGCGCCGCCGAGGAGAATCTACACGAAGCGCTCCTCGGAGGCCGGCCCGCCGTCGTGTGGCTGGGGCAGGCGAGCCTCCCCTGGCACGGCCTTCCGATCGAATGGCTGAAGCTGCACGTGTATTGCATCGTCGTGTACGGCTTCGACGAGAAGGCAGGGCGTTATCTCGTGGCCGACCGATCGCGCAAGCCGTTCACCATCGATGCGAAGGAGCTCGCCGCGGCGCGCCCGGCGGTCATCTCGCTCCGGAGCCGGACGCTGTTCGTGGAGCCGCCGAACAGGGCCCCCGATCTCGCCCACGCGATCCGCGACGGGCTCCAGGCGTGCGTCCAGGGGATGATCAAGCCCGGCAGCGCGAACTTCGGTCTCTCGGCCCTCCAAAAATGGGCCGACCTCCTGACGAACGCGAAGGACGTGAAGGGGTGGCCGAGGGCGCTCCCCCCGGGCACCGCGCTCCTCGACGCGCTGATGAGCTGCTACGGCGGCATCGAGACGCAGGGAACCGGTGGAGGAGCCTTCCGATCCATGTACGCCGCCTTCCTCGATGAGGCGCGCGGCGTGCTCTCGCTTCCGGCTCTCGGTGATGTCGCGGCCGGGTTCCGCGAGTCGGCGGCGGCCTGGACCGGGCTCGCCGGCGCGTCGCTTCCCGAGTACGTCCCGCTCCTGGTGGAGGCGCGCGGCCTGATGGGGCTGAAGGCCCGTCTGTTCGAGGAAGGGGGCGACGACTCCGTCCCCGGTATCCTCGAGGTGGAAGGGAAGCTCGCGGCGCTGAGAGATCAGGCCGCGATCGCTTTCCCGCTGAGCGCGGCGCAGGCGCTCGACCTGCTGGCGGGGATGCGGAAGAAGGTGGAGCGGATTCACGAGATCGAGACCGGCGCGATCGAGGCGCTCAGGCTCGCGATCGCGTAGACGACTCCTTCGAGCGCGCGCCGACGGGCTGAATCGTCACGAGGGCCGGCGACGCCGGCGACGCCTCCCCATCCTCGGGCGGCTCCCCTTCCACGATCGACGCGGCCTCCTCGCGCAGCGAGGCTCTCTCCCCCAGCGGCAGGAAGCGCGGATCCATGAGCTGCGTGACGCGCGCGCGGGTGAGGGCGCGAAGCAGGCTTCGCTTGATCCCCGGGTGGCCGGCCTCCATCTCGGAGAGCATCGCCTTCACCTGCTTTCGCTTCAGCGTGAGGTCGGTGCAGGCGGTGCAGGCGCAGCAGATGACGGGGAAGGCGCGCTCCTTCGTGTACGCGGAGATCTGATCCTCCCACACGTACGCGAGCGGGCGGATGACGACGTTGACGCCGTCGTCAGCCTTCAGGATCGGCGGCATCGACTGGATCGACCCGTTGTAGAGCTGCGAGAGAAGGAGCGTCTCGATCAGGTCGTCGGCGTGGTGGCCCAGAGCGATCTTGGTCCACCCTTTCTCCTTCGCGAGGCCGTACAGCACGCCTCGCCTCAGGCGCGCGCAGAGCGAGCACTGCGTCGCGCCGGGGGCCTTGTGCTCGTCGATGAGATCGCTGATGCGCGTGTTCTCGATGTGGTACGGGACGCCGAGCGACTGGAAGTGCTTCTCCATCACCGGCCAGCGGAATCCCTCGTACCCCTGATCCACCGTGACCGCCACCAGCTCGAAGCGGATCGGCGCCCGCTTCTGGAGCGCGAGGAGGATGTCGAGAAGCGTGAGGGAGTCTTTCCCTCCCGAGACGGCGACGGCGACACGATCCCCCTCCTCGATCATCCCGTACTCGATGATCGCGCGGCCGACTTCCTTCCGGATCTGGACTTCGAGAGGCTTCATGGATGCGGCATTCTACACGCCGCGCCGCCCCGATTCAGGCCCCGCGTCAGAACCCCAGAGCCATCTGAACCCCGCCGGCTCCCTCTTCCGACGCGACGCCCGCGTCGTGGTCCATCGGCCGCGAGGCGAGGCCGTGGCGCCTCCTCAGGCCGGCCATCAGCTCCTTCACGCGCTCGCGGTAGTCGGGGGTGTGATAGGCGGCGCCGCCGTAGACGCGCCGGTAGCGGGGGGCGAGCTTGGGAAAGTTCTGCGCGAGGAAGGGGTAGAACTCGCTCTTGGCCGACGAGCGCAGGAAGAGGACCTGGTGCGCGACGTAGGTGGCCCCCACGCGGGCCGAGGCGGCGACGATCGACTCGAGCGACGACGCCGAGTCGGTGATGCCGGGGAGGATCGGCATGATGAAGACCCCCGTCATGATCCCTGCCGACGAGAGCGCCCGGACCGCCTCGAACCGGCGCAGGGGCCGCGGCGCGCGCGGCTCGATGAGCCTCGCGAGGCGTCGGTTCGTCGTGGTGATGGTCAGGTTGACGGTGAGGCGGTGGCGGCGGTGGATCTCGGTCAGGAGATCGAGATCGCGCGTGACGAGATCGCTCTTGGTCGTGATGGAGAGCTTGAGCCCCTCGCGCCGCGCGAAGACCTCGAGAAGGCCGCGCGTGATCCTGAAGGTGCGCTCGGCCGGCTGATACGGGTCGGTCGCCGTCCCGATCGCGATCCCTCCGGCGAGCTTTCGCCCCGGCGGCAGCTCGCGCGCCAGCGCCGCCGCGGCCGAGGTCTTGGCGAAGATCTGCGTCTCGAAACTGTGCGGGTCCGGGAGGCCGATGTACTCGTGAGTGTACCGGGCGTAGCAGTAGCGGCACGCGAACTCGCACCCCCGGTACGGGTTGATCGTCCAGTCGAAGGGCATCCGATCGCTCGAGCATCGGTTGAGGGCGCTCTGGCAGGGGATCTCCTGGTAGTCGACCCCGTTTCGGCCGCCGGCTCTCGGTGCCTCGGCGGCGGCCGCCACGAGGGTCGGGCGCCGGATCGCGCCGGGTGAGAGGATGCTGAGAAGACGATCGGTAGCCGCCATGCCCCCCCTCCGCGGAACGAGCGTGAATGATTTCACTTTACTTTCGCTCGCCTGCGGTGTCAAGAGGCGGTATCCCGCCGTCCGGCGCTACTTCTTTCTCTTCGCGACGAAGACCCCTTCGGGCTGGCTGACCACCATCTCGGTGACCCCTTCCCGCGCCTCGATCGTGAACTTCACGCTGATGACCGAGAGGTTCTTCAGGTTGAACTCGTTGAGGCGATCCGGCGCCAGCTCGTACTGCGGCTGCCCGGGCACGGTCATGGTGAGGACGCTCCCCTTCAGGGCGATCGCCACCGTCTGCCCCGCCAGGTCGTACTCGCCGACGAACTGCTTCAGGTACCCGGGGTCGGACATGCGCGCGTCGGCCAGCTTCGTGAAGACGATGTCCTTCGTCTCGGGCTCGAAGGGAGCCTGCACCGCGTCGACCTCTCCTTTCATGTTCGTCACGAAGAGGAACTTCATGTCCTCGAAGACCGGGTCCTTCGCCCCCTGGGTGCCGTTCCAGACCTCGTAGTGCCAGTGCTCGAGGGGCTGCGCGATGTCGTTGTAGGTCGCCTCCAGGTGGTCTCCGGCTCGGGAGATCCTGAGGCGGCCGTAGCCGGGGTTCTCGTACTCGCCGGCGTACTCGTCGAGCGGGTGGGCGGGCTTCGTCCCCTGCTTGCGGACGAGGTTCTTGTTCTTCTTCGCCTCCTCGCCCGCATCCTTCGCCTTCGAGAGCTTGACCAGCGTCTCCCCTGCCCAGTCGATCCGCGGCAGATCGAGGAGGCGGTCGAGGGCGTGGCGCATGATCAGCTCCGGGAGAGGCGTGCCGTCCTTGTTCGTGAGGACGACCATGCCGATCTGATCCTGGGGCAGGAACGAGACCTGCGCCGAGAAGCCGTCGATGTTGCCGCCGTGGTGGATCCGGTTGTGGCCGCGGTACGGCTGCACGAACCACCCCATTCCGTAGCTGATCTGCGGCAGCTCCGCGCGATCGGGGGGGATCGACATCGCCATGTGGGCAGTGTGCATGTCCACGAGCGTCGTCTTGTTGATGAGCGGGCGCTCCCCCGCCTTGCCGCCGCCGAGCTGGACCTTCAGCCACAGCGCCATGTCCTCCACCGTCGAGTTGATGGCTCCGGCCGGCCCGACGTTGTCGATCGTGCGGAAGGGAATCTCGTCGACCCTGTCGTCGATCTCGCGGTAGGGCTTCGCGAAGTCGTCCGTCTTCTGCGAATCGAGGACCGAGAAGTTCGTGTGCGACATGCCCGCCGGCTCGAGGATTCGCGAGCGCACCGCGGCCTCCCACGACCCGCCGGTGAGCTGCTCGGCGAGGTACCCGGCGGTCAGGAACATCAGGTTCTGGTAGTGGAACTCCTGCCTCAGGTCCCGGTACGGCTCGAGGTACGCGAGGCGCGCGACCATCTCCTTCCGGCTCATCTTCGAGTTGTACCAGACGAGATCGTGGCGCGGCAGGCCGGAGCGGTGCGTGACGAGATCGCGCGGGGTCAGGCGCTCGGTGGCGACGCGATCCGACATCCTGAAGTCGGGGATGTAGGTGGAGAGCGGCTTGTCCCACTCCATCTTCCCCTCGTCGACGAGCGTGCCGAGCACGAACGTGGTGAAGGCCTTCGTCGAGGAGCCGATCGCGAAGAGCGTCCCGGTCGTGACCGGCAGGTTGTTCTTCACGTCGCGGAGCCCGAAACCCTTCGAGAGCACGGGCTTCCCGTCGACCAGGACCACCATCGCAAGGCCCGGGACCTTGAAGTCCTTCATCTCCTTCTCGACGAAGGCGTCGAACCCCTCGAGCGCCGTCTTCGCCTGCGCCGCGCGGTCGTCGCCGCGCGAGATGGAGAAGGGAATCGTCTGGCCGCCCTGCGTGAAGTCGCCGGAGATCGTCGCGCCGTCGTCCGCGAGCTTCCCCTTGAAGCGCGGCTCTCCCGGAATCCCCGGGAGATCGAACGTGACGTCGCTCCCGTTCACCCGGATGTTCGCGAGGGGGAGATCCTGCGCCCCCTGCACCGGGATCGTGATGTCGCCGGTGAAGCCGCCGTCGTCCCCTCTCCTGAAGTCGATGTTGACGGCAAGCGGGGGACCCGGGGTCTTGATGGCCCCGTTCCAGTGGCCGGCGATCGTGACCGCCGCCTCGGCGTCGGGGGTCGCGGCGAGGAGCGGGCGCGAGGCGGCCGGCGCGGCGACGAGGAGAGCGGCGAGCGTGGCGGCGAGAAGGGTCGTGGCGCGGCGCGGCGTTGGTCTCATGGTGCGGATCCCCCAGGGAAAGTCCCGAGCTCGGGCTCGTCTACTCGTATCTCAGAGATTCGATCGGGTCGAGGCGGGCGGCGCGGTACGCCGGGTAGATGCCGAAGAAGAGGCCGACGGCGACCGACATGATGAAGCCGGCGAAGACGGCCCAGAGCGGAGTCGTGGCGGGCAGGGGGCTGAACTTGCCGGCGAGAAATGAGACCAGGAGACCCGTCAGGATCCCCGCGATCCCGCCGAGCCCCGTCAGCGTCATCGCCTCGGTCAGGAACTGGAGTGTGATGTCGCTCCTGCGCGCGCCGATCGCCTTCCGAAGGCCGATCTCGCGCGTCCTCTCCTTCACCGAGACGAGCATGATGTTCATGACGCCGACCCCTCCGACGAGGAGGCCGATCGACGAGATGAAGGTGAGGACCAGGGCGATGCCGCCCGTGACCTGGCGGAAGGTGCTGATGAAGGAGTCGGGGGTCACGATGGCGAAGTCGTCGGGCTGATCGGGGCGGATGTGGCGCCGGCGCCTCAGCACCTCGCGCCCTTCCTCGATGATCTTCGACACCAGCTCGGGCTTCGTCGGCACGGTGGCGATGAACAGGCCGAAGTCCTTCTGGATGTTGGGCCAGATGCTGTCGAAGGTGGGAAGGGGGATGAAGAGGCGATTGTCGCCCGGGCCGAAGAAGAGGCCGCCGCGGCGCTCGAGCGTGCCGATGACCGTGAAGGGGCGCCCCTGGATCGAGACCTTCTTCCCGAGCGGGTCGCTGTGGGGGAAGAGCGACTCGACCACTTCCTTGCCCAGCACGACGACGTAGGCCGAGTGCTCGTACTCGGCGTCGTTGAAGAAGCGCCCCTCCTCGATGAAGTAGTTGTTCGCGGCGGGGTACTCGGGGTTGGTGCCGCCGATGAGCGGGCTGCTCGCCTCCTGGTCGCGGTACCTCACGACGCCTCCGGTGAAGATGTACCGCTCCGCCGCCACCGCCGCCATCGACGGGCAGGAGCGCTTGATGTCGATGGCGTCCTCGAGCGTCAGGTTCTTGCGGAGCCGGATCTCCTCGGGAGCCTGTCCGGGATCGCCGAAGCGCGGCTCCATCTTCTGGAACTGCACGAGCGTCGTGCCGAACGAGCTGAAGCCGCCGACGATGATCTGATTGAACCCCTCGATCACGGACACCATC
Source organism: Acidobacteriota bacterium (assembly GCA_016195325.1). Classification (NCBI taxonomy): domain Bacteria; kingdom Pseudomonadati; phylum Acidobacteriota; species Acidobacteriota bacterium. The sequence goes on along the minus strand of JACPZX010000041.1, from coordinate 21,609 downwards.
GAGATGACGGTGGCGACGCCGACGATGATCCCGAGGATGGTGAGGAGCGACCGCAGCTTGTGCTCGCGCACCGCGCGCAGCGCGAACGCGATGTTCTCCTGCAAGGAGCGCGTGCGGCGGATGGCCATCGCGTCACTCGCTCCGCAGCGCTTCGGTCGGCTGCAGGCGCGCCGCCTTCATCGACGGGAAGACCCCCGACACGATCCCGACGAGCGTGGCGAGCGCGATCGAGGCGACGACGAGCGCGGGGGGGATCGACACCGGCATCGGGGAGAGGGCCTCGACGGCCCGCGCCACGAGGGCCCCCACGGCGACGCCGATCACGCCTCCCGCCGACGCCATCAGGACCGCCTCCATCAGGAACTGGATCTGAATCGTGCTCCGCTTCGCGCCCAGCGCCCGGCGCACCCCGATCTCCTGCGTCCGCTCCGCGACCGACACGAGCATGATGTTCATGATGACGATGCCGCCGACCGCGAGCGAGATGCCGCTGATGAAGGTCATCAACGCGAAGGCTCCCGCGCTGATCCCCTTCCAGAGCTGATCGAGCGCGTCCGCCGTCACGAATCCGAACGGGTCCGGCTCCCCGTACGCCGTGTGCCGCCGGGTTCGCATGATCAGGCGCACCTGTTCCTGCGCCGCCTCGGTGCGCTCCTTGCTGCGCGCTTTCACGACGATCTCGACGCTGCGGTGCGCGCCGAAATTGTTCTGCCAGGTGGTGAGCGGCACGTAGACGACCTTGTCCTGGTTCTGGCCGAGGACGCTTCCCTTCTTCTCGAGGAGGCCGATGATCTTGTACGGGTAGCCGTCGACCTTGACCGTGCGGCCGACGGGATCGACGTCGGGGAAGAGCTCGTCCTTGATGTCGTGGCCGACGACCGCCACCGGGCGTGAGTGCTCGACCTCGATGTCGGTGAAGAAGCGACCCGCCTCGAGGTCGAGGGTCTGCACCTCGTTGATGTTCGCCGTCGATCCGTGAATCGCCGTGTCGGGCAGCCGGAGGTCCTCGGCGTGGACTCCCTTGTTCGCCGTCAGATCGCCGCCGACGTAGACGCACTCCGTGCAGAGCTTCTGGATCGCGTCCATGTCGTCGAGCGACATGTCCTTGCGCTTCAGCGCCTCGATGAAGGCGTCGCGGCCGGTGATGATCCCGAACTTGCTGACGACGAACGAGTCGGCGCCGAGCGTCAGGACTTTCTCCTTGATGTACGCGTTCATCCCCGAGATGATCGAGACCACCGTCACGACGGTCGTGACGCCGATGATGACGCCCAGGAGCGTCAGCGCGGTCCGGAGCGGATGGGCTCTCAGCGACCTCAGCGCGACCATCAGCGTCTCGTAGTGGATCATGACTTCTTCTTCGCCTCGGGCTTCTCGACGATGACCCGGTCGCCGTCCTTGAGCGTGCGGAGGATGCGGAAGGGCCCGGTCACGATCTCCTGGCCTTCCTTCGCCCCGGTGACCGCCTCGATGTCGAGGTCGCCGGTGAGCCCCGTCTTGACGGCCGAGAACTTCGCGAGCCCGCCGTCCAGGACGAAGATCCCCTCCTGATCGCGCGAGCGCGACTCGACCGCGGTCGCGCGCATCTTCTTCGCGCTCCCCGCCTTGTCCGCCTCTTCCGTCACGGGCGGGGGCTCCGGGTTGTCGCGGTCCCGAAGAACCAGCGCCTGGAGCGGCACCGCGACGACGCCGTCCCGATGGCCGGTGGCGATGTCGGCGGTCACCGAGAGGCCGGGCTTGAGGCCGCCGGGGGGGTTCTCGATCCGGATCTTCACCTCGAAGTCGATCCCCGCCGTCGAGCCCCCGGTGGCGTTGACGGGGCTGCTGCCGACCTCCGTGACCACGCCGTCGAACGTCTTCCCTGGATACGCGTCGATGAGGAGCGTCGCCTTCTGGCCGACGATCACCTGGGGGATGTCCGTCTCGTCCACGTCCATCACGGCCTCGATCACGCTCAGGTCGGAGATCGTCATGAGGACGGTGCCCGGGTTGTTCATCGTGCCGATGATCGCGACCTCGCCCTCCTCGACGTTGAGGCGCGTGATGAGCCCGCCGATCGGCGCCATGATCGTCGTCTTGCTCAGCGTGTCCCGCGCCCCGGCGAAGGTCGCGCGCGCCTGCTCGATGCGGTTCTCCACCGACTGGAGGTTCGCCTGCGCCGCGTCGTACGCGGCCTTCGCGCGCTGGAAGTCCAGCTCGGCGATGACGCCGCCGCGGTACGACGTCGACGCGCGCTCGTACTCGAGCCGGTCGCGCTCGAGGTTCGCCTTCGCCGCGTCACGATCCGACAGGAGCGCCGCCAGCGCCGCCTTCGTCGAGTCGGCGTTCGCCTGCAGCGTCACTCGGTCGATCTGCATCAGGAAGTCGCCCTTCTTCAGCGAGTCTCCCTCCCGCACCGCGAGGTTGATGATCTGGCCGGCGATGGGCGCGGAGAGCTCGACCTTCTTCCTCGCCTGGACCTTGCCGTTGCACGTGACGCGGGAGACGAGATCCTTCTTCACCACCTTGCCGGTCGTCACCCTGGGCAGGTCCCGGTCCTTGTTGCCGAGGCGCGCGGCCGCGACACCCCCCACGAGAAGGACGACTCCCACGCCCAGGATCCACTTGGTTCGCCGTTTCATCGAGATGACTCCCCCTTGCCCACGGAACACACAAGCGCTGGTTCGGCCTGTCGCGGCGTTCGGGAACTACGCGCGGCCGAATCCGGAGTTTCGAGCGATGTGGTATGCGAACGGTATGATGCCACAAAGAGGCGGATGCCGCGTGGTGTTGCGCATGGACCGCGACCCCCTTACGATACACCTGTTTACCGCTAACAAGATGCCCAATCCGCCGACGATCCCCGGAGCCCCACGAGCCGCCCGCGCGGGCGCGGCGCTCGCCCTCGCCCTGCTCGCCGCCGCCGGGCTGCTCCCGGCCTGCGCCCCCGGCCTGACGGACGAGGCGAAGGACGTCTCGGGGGCCCGCGCGCGGGAGGGGGGCCCCACCTCCCGGTTCACCTTCACGGGGGAGCTCCGGGCCGTGCGGAGCGACGAGCTCCGCACGCCGACGACGCCGAGCTGGCCGATCCAGATCAAGTGGATGGCCCCCGAGGGGACCGAGGTGGCCGAGGGGGACACCGTCCTCTCCTTCGACAACTCCGCCATCCTCTCGAGGCTCGAGGAGCAGAAGCTGGCCTATAGCGACGTCGTCACGCGGACGCGATCGCGCGAAGCGCAGATCGACGCCGACCGCGCCGAGAAGTCCTTCGCCGTCGAGCGCGCGCGGGTCGAGCTCGAGAAAGCGGAGGCCGAGGCGGCGATCCCCGAGTCGATGCGCCCCCGCCGTGACTACGACCTCAAGCAGCTCGCCCGCGACAAGGCGCGATCGGCGCTCGACGCCGCGCGCCGCAACCTCGAGGCCTTCGAGGCCGCCGCCCGCGACGAGATCGAGGTGCTCGCCGTCGAGAAGTCGAAGGCGCGACGGGCCCTCGATCGCGCCACCGAGAGCCTGGACCAGCTCACGCTCAAGGCGACGCGCGCCGGAGTGCTCGTCTACGGCGAGCACCCGTGGGAGGGGCGGAAGTTCCAGCCGGGAGACGACACGTGGCCCCGGATGACCGTGCTCCGGATCCCCGACCTCGACCGCATGGAGGTCGTCGCGTGGGTGAGCGACGTCGACGACGGCGTCGTGCGCCCAGGGCAGCCGGTCACGTGCCTCCTCGACACGTATCCGGACCGCTCGATCACCGGCAGGGTGCGCGACGTGGGCGCGCTGGCCGACGCCCGATCGCGGGACAACAACGTGAGGGCCTTCCAGGTGCTGATCGATCTCGATCGCAGCGACGCCGTCCGCATGCGCCCCGGCATGTCGGTCCGCGTCGAGCTGGATCGGGGGGCGCCGTGACGCCGGGGCGCCGAAAGCTCGCCGCCCGTGCGGCGCTGATCGTCGTCCTCCTCGGCGCCGGATGGGGGCTTCGCGCCCGAGCCCCACTCGCCCAGGGGCCGACCGCGACCGTGCACCGTGAGGATCTCCCCATCACCGTGGAGGCCGTCGGCGAGCTCGACGCGGTCCGATCGAGCCTCATCGGCCCGCCGGCGATCCCGAACTCGTGGGACTTCAAGATCTCGTTCATGGCTCCCGAGAGCCGCCAGGTGAAGCAGGGGGAGCCGATCCTCGCCTTCGACACGACGGCGATGCAGTCGGAGCACGAGAAGCGCAAGGTCGAGTACGAGGTGGCCCTCAAGGACATCGAGAAACGGCGGGCCGAGCTCGACCTGAGCGTCGCCGACCTCGAGCAGCAGCTCGACGAGGCCCGGTCGCGCCTCAGGAAGAACACGCTCAAGGCGGACCGCCCCGACGATCTCGTCGGGATGGTCGAGCTGAAGCTCGCGCGCCTCGACCGCGAGCTGGCGGAGAAGGAAGTCGCCTCGCTCGGCATCCGCGTCGAAAGGGCCCGGGCGTCCGGGGAGGCCGACCTCGAGGGGCTCGAGCGCAAGCGCGACTACGCCGCGACGCGGACGCGCGAGATCGAGGGCTCGATCGCGAAGATGAAGATCGCCGCGCCGCAGGACGGCATCGTCATCTACCAGACCGACTGGCAGGGGGACAAGAAGAAGGTCGGCGACAGCATCTGGAGGAACCTCAAGGTGCTGAAGCTCCCGGATCTCTCCGAGATGATGGGGAAGGCCGACGTCGACGAGCCGGACGCCGGCAACCTGAAGGTCGGGGACCCGGTCTCGATCCACCTCGACGCCCTTCCCGACGCGACCCTCACCGGAAAGCTGACGAGCATCGGCCGCGTGGTGCAGCAGGCGAGCCGGGGAAGCACGCTGAAGGTCTACAAGATCGAGTTCTCCCTCGACCGCACCGATCCGTCGCGCATGCGCCCGGGGATGCGGCTCCGCGCCGACGTCGAGGTCGATCGAGCACCCCGCGCGCTCGTCGTCCCGCAGGAGGCGATCGTCCTCACGGCGGGAGGCCCGGCCCTCTTCGTGCGCCGCGGCGGCAGGTTCGAGGAGTCCCCGGTGCGCCTCGGCCGGCGGGACGGCGGCCTCGTCGAGGTCCTCGACGGCGCCGCCGAAGGGGACGTCGTCTCGGTCGGCGCGAGGGGGCGAGGGTGAGCCGGAAGGTCCTGTGGGCCTCGGTGGCGATCGTCACGATCGCCGGCGCCGGCGCCGCCCTAGGCCCCTTCGTGCCGTGGGGGGCCGGAGCGGGGGACACCGGCGTGGCGATGCACGAGGTCCGGCAGGGACGGTTCACGCGCCGCGCCGCCGCGGAGGGGTTCCTCAAGGCGGTGACGGCGACGCCGATCGCGGTGCCGGTCCGCGACACCCCCAACGGGCTCAAGATCCTCTGGATCGCCGACGACGGCGCCCGGGTGCACGCGGGGGAGCCGGTCCTCCAGTTCGATCCGACCGAGCTTGAGCGGACCGTCCTCGACAGCCGCGACGATCAGACCAGCTCGGAGAAGAGCGCCGACAAGGCGCGCGTCGAGGCCGACGCCTCCCGCCTGAACCTCGCCGACGAGGCGCGCGTTGCCTCCCGCGAGGAGGACCACGCGCGGACGTTTGCCAGCGAGGACGAGTCGATCTTCTCGCGCAACGACATCATCGAATCGCGGATCGACATGGACCTCGCGGCGCAGAAGGCGGGGCGGGCCGGGTGGAAGATCGGCAGGACCGGCGAGCGGTCGAACATCGAGATCGGGATTCACGAGATCAAGCGGGCCGCGGCCGAGCAGGAGCTGAAGCGCGCCCGCGCGGCCCTGGCCGCCCTCACGGTAACGGCCCCCCACGACGGCCTCCTCACCCTCGAGCGCAACTGGCGCGGGGAGACGGTGCGCGTCGGCGACAGCGTGTGGCCCGGCCAGAAGATCGGTGAGCTCCCCGAGCTCGGCGCGATGGAGGCGAAGGTCTGGGTGCTCGAGGCCGACGCCGCGGGCCTCGAGGTGGGGCGCGCCGCCGAGGTCGTCGTCGCCGCCCGCCCCGACACGGTGATCCCCGCGAAGGTCTCGCGCGTGGACGCCGTCGCGAAATCGATCCGCCAGGGAGTGCCGGTCCAGTACTTCGAGACGATCCTGTCCCTCTCCCCTCCCCCCGGCGTCGCGCTCAAGCCGGGGCTGAGGGTGAGGGCGACGATTCTCCTCGAGGACGTCGCCGACGTGATCACCGTCCCCCGCCAGGCGATCTTCGAGCGCGACGGCAAGCCCGTCGTCTACCGCTCCGCTCCCTCGGGGCTCGAGCCGGTGGCGATCGCCGTCGGACGGTACGGCCTCGGGAGCGCCCTCGTGACGTCGGGAATCGCTCCGGGCGACCGGATCGCCCTCCGCGATCCTGAGCGCGGCCCCGAAGAGCTCCTCTCCGGATCGAAGGGCGGCTCCCGCTGAGCTTCGAGGAGGCCTTCGGCGCCGCGATCGAGAACCTCCGCGCGCACAAGCTCCGCTCCTCTCTCACGATGCTCGGGATGATCTTCGGCGTCGCCGCGGTCATCGGGATGCTCTCGATCGGCGCCGGCGCGCAGGAGCAGGCGCTCGCGGCGATCGAGGAGATGGGGATTCGCAACGTCATCGTCCGCGCCGAGGAGTTCAAGGACGACGAGCTGAAGGAGATGCGGAAGAAGTCCCTCGGCCTGTCGCGGCGCGACGCGACCGCATTCCTCGAGGCGGTCCCGGCCGTCACGTCGATCGCCCCGGTCGCGCGCGTCGAGGCGCGGAAGGTCTTCGCGCCGGGGGGTAAATCCGAGCCGCGCGTCCTCGGCGTGGCGAGCGGGCACGCGGGGGCGTCGGGGCTCGCGCTCGCCGAGGGGCGCTTCTTCACCGAGGCCGAGGAGAAGGCGGCGGCGCAGGTCTGCGTCATCGGGCCGAAGGTGAGGAAGGATCTCTTCGGCTACGGCCCGGCCATCGGCCGCAATCTCAAGGTCGGCGACGTCTGGCTCACCGTCATCGGCACGCTGAAGACCCGCTTCGAAGGGGAGGAAAAGCTCCAGGGTGTGAAGATCGTCAGCCCCGCGAACGACGTCTACATCCCCGTCTCGGCGGCCCTCTACAAGTTCCCGCGCCCCCCGCTCCGCCAGGAGCTCGACGAGATCGTCGTGACCCTCGCGCGCGGCGCCGACCCCCAGGAGTCGGCGGCCGTCGTCAACGCCCTCCTCCAGAGGCTCCACGGCGGCGTGGGCGACTACTCGCTCGTCGTCCCCGACGCCCTCCTCGCGCAGAGCCGCCGGACGCAGCGCCTCTTCGACGTCGTCATGGGGTGCATCGCCGGCATCTCGCTCCTCGTCGGCGGCATCGGCATCATGAACATCATGCTCGCGACGGTCCTCGAGAGGACGAGAGAGATCGGCGTGAGGCGCGCCATCGGCGCGACCCGCCTCGACATCCGCAACCAGTTCATCGTCGAGGCGTTCACGCTCAGCGTCGTCGGCGGCCTCTCCGGCGTGATCGTGGGCGTCGGCATCGCGAAGCTCGTCGCCGCCTACGCCGGCTGGCAGACAATCGTGACGCTCGCCTCGGTGCTCCTCTCGACCGGTGTCTCCCTGAGCGTCGGGCTCGTCTTCGGGATCTACCCGGCGCTCCGGGCGGCGAAGCTCGACCCGATCGAGGCGCTCAGGTACGAGTGAGGCGATTCAGCTACTCAGGGTTCTTGATTGGTTGGCCGGCACTGTGCAAGAGTAAACTCGTTCATGCCTCCGAATTTCGACAACAGTCGAGGATGAACAAGTCGCATGGCGGCTGCCAGGGGTGGACAGGAGGCGGGTGATGGAGACGCTCAAGCCGGGGAACCCGGTCTGGATCCCGTGTGAGGTGAAACCGGGCCCATTCTCGAACGAGAGAATGGTCCGCGTAACCGCTTCTAGAGAGCCATGGGTGGGCTTCGTCGATATTCGCTACCTCAAGGAGCCGATCGCTGACGGAAGGACTTCGATTCTCGGCGTCGTCGTGAGTGTGAGTCGAGAGAGCTTGGAAGCTCGATTGCCTGGCCACTCCGTCGGATCGTCCAGGCTCTTTCAAGGAACCCCGAGCATGGTGACTCTTGCTCCTGTCTCGGCCTGACATACTGAAGGCTCTTCGCGAGCCACGCCCCGCGAAGCGGCTCACCATCACACCGACCGTCCCCCATTCCCGAATTGCTCAGGTGTCGATCGATCTCCTCCTTGACCGACACTTCACGCGCTTCAAGCCAAAGTCCAGTTTCGCGGCGATCGGCTCGATCTGTATGGATCGGTCTATCTGGGATTCACCCGCCATCGATCTCTGGGACAGGATCGAAGCGGACTCCTATGTGCTGGAGCCGAATCGCTTCGTCCTGGCGCAGACGCTGGAGGAGGTGACGATTCCGGACAATCTTGCTGGGTTGATCGAGGGCCGCAGCGGGTGTGCACGACTCGGCGTGAGCATCCACCTGACGGCGCCCAAGATTGATCCGGGATTCAGCGGACACATCACTCTTGAGATCACCAACCACGGCGAGTTGCCCATCACGCTTCGAGCGGGACAGGACGAGATCGCGCAGCTGATGCTCCTGCGGCTCACGCGACCGATGAAGAAGAGCGACCTGTACGGAATGCGCACCTCCGACATCTTTCAGCACCAATCCGCCCCGATTCCTCCGAGAAACAGACCCCGAAAGTCACGCTGACGCACCACATCGCGCAGTCGTTCTCTACAGGTTGCGGGCCACGCGCGACGCCAGGTTCTCGGCCAGGCTTCCGGATCGAGACCCTTTCGACGGCCGGCGGGCTTGATCCCACCCCCCCGTGACCGTACGATTCCGGCTCCAACCATCCCCACGAAAGGGAGAAGATGCCCGCCGTCGCCACCGGTGAAGCCGCCACCGTCTTCGTGAGAGAGCTCTTCCACGTGCTCTGGGAGCGCTACCGCGGTCGGGTCTCCTACGTCCGCGACTACGAGAGGATGGTGAGGGAGAATGGCGCCACCTTCTTCAACGATCACATCGCCTTCCGGACGCTCGGCACCACCGTCGGCACGAACCAGATCGGCATGATCAGCCTCGCCGTCCTCTTCAGGCCCCTGGGCTTCCGCCCCGTCGGGGCGTACGACTTCAAGGAGAAGCGGCTCAGGGCGGTGCACCTTCAGCACCCCGATCCGACCTTCCCGAAGCTCTTCGTCTCGGAGCTGGAGGTCGAGAAGCTCAGCCGCGACGCGCAGGCGATCCTCGCCCGTTATATGCTCCGCCATCGCGACACCCTCGGCGAGGAGGAGCTGAGCCAGCTCCGGGATCTCAAGAGCCTCGCGCCGCGCGACCGGAACGTGCTCCTCACGAAGATGCAGGGCTTCTTCGAGACGCTGCCGTGGGGGATCCCGGATCGCGCCGACGTCGAGGAGCTGGGGAAGCACAGCCAGTACGGCGCGTGGGTGCTGATGCACGGGTACGAGGTGAACCACTTCACGGCGTCGGTGAACAGCCACGGCGTCGAGGCGATCGGCGACATCGAGAGGACGGTGCGCGAAATGCGCGCGCGGGGCATCCCCATGAAGCAGGAGATCGAGGGGGAGGCCGGGACGAAGCTCAGGCAGTCGGCGACCGAGTCGGTGGTCATCCCGGTCACCGTCCGCGGCCCCGACGGCCGCATGCAGGAGATGAACTGGACGTACGCTTACTTCGAGATCGCGGAGCGCAACCCATGGACGAACCCCGAGACCGGCGAGCGCGAGTTGTTCCAGGGATTCCTCGGAGAGCAGGCGAACCAGCTCTTCGAGATGACCGCCATGAAGGCGCTGGCATGAACACCCGCCGCCTCGTCGCCGCTTGCGCGGTGCTTCTTGCGTCCCTCCTCGGTCCCTCCACGGTCCGCGCTCAATTCGTTCCCGCGGGGTACGAGTTCGTCGTGAACACGTACACGACGTACTACCAGTCGCTCCCGTCGGTGGGGCGCGCCCCCTCGGGTGCATTCGTCGTCGTCTGGCAGAGCGAGCTGCAGGACGGGAGCAACTACGGCATCTTCGGCCAGAGGTACGACAGCGCGGGCGCGCCGGCCGGTGCCGAGTTCGAAGTGAACACCTACACGACGAACGGGCAATACCGGCCGTCGGTCGCCATGGACCCTTCGGGGGGCTTCGTCGTCGTCTGGGAGAGCTTCGGGCAGGACGGCGACTACACGGGGATTTTCGGCCGGCGGTTCGACAGCACCGGCGCTCCGGCCGGGGGCGAGTTCGCGGTCAACACCTACACCACCGACTATCAGCAGCACCCCTCCGTCGCCACGGACGCGTCCGGAAACTTCGTCGTGGTGTGGCAGAGTCGTGGACAGGACGGAGACGGCGACGGCGTGATCGGCCGGCGGTTCGACAGCGGCGGCACCCCCGCCGGCGCCGAGTTCCAGATCAACACGACCACGACCGGCAACCAGCGAACCCCCCAGATGTCGATGAACGCCTCGGGGAGCTTCGTCGTGGCGTGGTCATCGAGCGACGTCATCACGGGCGCCAACGCGGAGATCGTCGCGCGGCGCTACGACAGCGCAGGGGCGCCCGCCTCCGGCGAGTTCCAGGTCAACACGTACCCGCCGGCCTACCAGCGCTCTCCCTCCGTCACGATCAACGACGCGGGGAATTTCGTCGTGGCCTGGATGAGCGAGGGTCAGGACGGCTACGGGAACGGAATCTTCGGCAGGCTCTTCGACGGCACGGGCTCGGCGCTCACCCCGGAGTTCCAGGTGAACGACGTCACCACCGGGCAGCAGTACCTCCCCTCGGCCGCAATCGCGTCGAACGGGGAGTTCGTCATCGTCTGGGAGAGCTACGGCCAGGACGGGTCGGGCTTCGCCGTCGAGGCGCGGCAGTTCCTCGACACAGGCGCCCCGGTCGGCTTGGACTTCACCGTGAACACCTTCACGGCGTACTCGCAGAGCCTCCCCTCCATCGCGACGGACGGCAACGGTTTCGTCACGGCGTGGGAGAGCTACGGCGTCGACGGGCAACACACCGGCGTCGCCGCGCGCCTCTTCACCGTCACGCACTGCACCGGGGCGGACACCGACGGCGACACCCTCTGCGACACGATCGACAACTGCGTGACGGTTCCCAACGCCGGCCAGGCGAACCGCGATGGCGACGCGTTGGGCGACGCGTGCGACAACTGCCCCCTCGTCACCAATCCGACGCAGGACGACATGGACGGCGACGGCGTCGGGGACGCGTGCGACGTCTGCCCTGGCACCTACAACCCGACGCAGGACGACACCGACGGAGACGGCATCGGCGACGTCTGCGACATCTGTCCGGCCGCCGCCGACCCCCAGCAGCTCGACTCCGACGGCGACGGCCTCGGGAACGCGTGCGAGAACTGTCCCGCGGTCTACAACCCGACGCAGGACGACAACGATGCGGACGGTCTCGGCGACGTGTGCGACAACTGCCCCAACACCTTCAACCCCAACCAGAAGAACAGCGACGGCGTGGGCGAGGGGGACGCCTGTGATCTCACCGTCACCTTCCCGCTCGTCGCGAGCGACATCCACTGCAACGGGCTCCCCCCCATCATCAAGTGGACCCCGGAGGTCTACAACCGGTTCAGGGTCCTCGTGTCGTGGGATCCGGCGTTCGCATCGGGGACGGTGGTCACGAGCGGCAGCACCCTCCTCAAGACGCCGCAGTACCCGCTCCCGCCCAGGAAGTGGGCGAAGCTCTGCACGAACGCGGCGCCCGATCTCTACTTCAAGGTCTTCGGGAAGAAGACCAAGTCGACGCTCACCGAATTCACCGAGGTCGTGGCGATTCCAGCGCCCTGAGCCGGTGGCCGCGCGCGGCCGCGGCCTCGCCTCGCGCGTCGAGGAGCGCCGCCATCGCGAGGTGCCACGGCAGCGACCCCGCCTCGGCGCCGCCCGACGCGGCCGCGGCCTGCGCTCCGATCTCCGTCTCGATCGCGGCCACTCTCTTCTCCTCCTGCGCGACCTCGGCGATCTTCGCCTCCGCCGTCGGCTTGCTCGCGCTCGCGAGATGCCGCGGGTTGATGGCGTGGCACCTCTCGAACGCGGAGCGCGACTCGTCGAGCAGGCCGTTCCTCCGGTAGATCAGCCCCAGGTTGAAGAAGAGGACGTCGTTGTCGGGTGACGCAGCGGTCGCCCGCCGGAACTCCTCGCGCGCCCGCAGCCAGTCGCGCCCCTCGAAGGTGATGCCGAGCATGTAGTGGAACTGGCCGATGAGGTTCTGCGTGAGGTACTCGCGGGGCACGCGCGGGTCGGCCTCGCCGGCGAGGCGATCGGCGGGCAGGAGCAGCGGCGGATCGGGGCGCCCCTCGCGCCACGCTCGGAACGTCAGCCCCACCGGGACGAGGGCGAGCCCCTTCAGGCTCCAGTTCGGGTGGTGCGTCAGGAAGACGGGATCGGTGTCGGGGTCGAACTTGAGCGGCGGGAGATCGGCGCTCCCCACCCCCTGCAGGATCAGATCGACGTCGGGCCTCACCCCTTCCACGAAGTGCAGGTAGATCATCGTGAAGAGGATGTTGTCGTCGGTCGCGATGAGGTGAGCCCCCGGGGGCATCGAGCCGAGGACGGTCCTCGAGAAGTCGTCCGAGATCCGGTAGCGGCTTCGATCGAACTCCCGGTACCCCGTCACCGCGAGGGCGAGCGGCACGACCAGGAGCGCGGGGCCGATCCGCCGCGGGAAGCGGCTCCTGAGCGCGCACGCCCCCGCCCCCGCGAGAAGGGCGGCGAGGGTGTACGACGGGATGTAGTACCGGTGCCAGATGAAGATGTCGGCGCGCGACCCGTGCAGCGCCATCATCCCCACGTTCGCCGCCATCACCGCGAGGAAGAGGAGGCCGATCCCCCGCCTCTTCGGGCTCACGAGGACGACGGCGCCCGCGACGGCGAGGAAGGCGCCGGCCCATCCCAGCTCCGGGCCGAACGATTTCACGTAGTCCCACCCGATGACCAGGAGATCCGACGGCCCCTCGATCCACCGGCGATCCCAGAAGTCGCTCCGGAAGACGACCCTCAGAAAATTCGGCAGCGTCTCCGGATTCCCCCAGTCGAGCGCGGGGTCGGCGCGCGAGCGGATCGGCAGGTAGAGGTACGGGAGGACCCCCGCCGCGAAGGCGGCCGGCCCGATCGCGGCGCCGGCGATCTTTCGCCTCCACGGCTCGAGGATGACGACGGCCGCGCCGAAGCAGAGGCCGTAGACGGCCATGAACAGGTGCACCGACGCGCCGAGCCCCGCGAGGAGGAACGCCACCGCGAGGGCGGCGCGCGAGCGCGAGGACCACCACCGCACGACGGCCAGCGTCGTCGCCGCGAGGAAGAGGGCGTTGAGGGCGTAGACGCGCTGGATGTTCGCCTCACCCCAGAAGCTCGGCGAGAAGCCGAGGAGGAGCGAGGCGAAGGCCGCGTCGAGCCGCGCGAGATCGAGGCGGCGCGCGACGAGGTAGACGGTCGCGCAGGCGCCGGCCGCGGCCGCGGCGCTGAAGAGGCTCATGCGGAAGGCGATCGAGCCGAACGGGGCGATGAGGGTCCAGAGCTTCCCGAGGAGGACGTAGAGCGGGTAGCCGGAGGGATGCGGGATGCCGAGGAGGTAGACCGCCGTCACCAGCTCGCCGCTGTCGCCGACGTAGATCGTCCGGCACGCGCCGAAGGCGTAGACGGCGAAGAGCACGGCGCCGACCGCCGCCGCGGCGAGGCGGTCGCTGCGGGACGGGCCCGCCTCGCGCTCCGGTATCGAGTCCGTCACGCTACTTCGGAGGGGCCGCCTGGATGCGGCGGAGGTTTTCCTGGAAGAGGACGTTGTCGGGCTCGATCGCGAGACCCTTCTTCAGCGCGTCGACCGCCCCCTGCTTGTCGCCCATCAGGTACGCGACGTTCGATCGGTACTGGTAGACGAGCGCGTAGCGGGGCGCCGCCGTCTCCGCCCTGTCGAGGTCGCGCATCGCCTCCTTGTAGTCCCCCCGGCGCGCCTCCTGGCTCGCCTTCTCGGCGAACGCGAAGGCCTGCTTCTCCGCGTCGGTGCGGGGGGCCGAGATGTTGTCGGTCCCCTTCAGCTTTTTGAGGGCGTCGCGCGCGGGCTGGTACTGGGGGTTGTAGCGGAGCGCCGTCTCGTAGTCGCGGATGGCCGCCGCCGTGTCCCCGCGCCGCTGGTGGATGACGGCGCGGTTGTGGTACGCCTCGGGGTTGAGGGGCTGAAGCCGGATCGCGGCGTCGAGCTCGGCGACCGCCTCGTCGTAGCGGCCGAGCGCGCCGAGCGATCCCGCGAGGCTCGCCCGGAGCGACCCGTCGTTCGGATCCGAGTCGACGAGCTTCCTGTACGCGGCGGCCGCCTCCGCGAACTTCCCGGAGGAAAAGAGGACGGCGGCGAGGTTTCGATCGCCCGACGGCGACGCCGTCTGGAGATATCCGAGGCTCCGGAGCTGCTCGAGGATCTCGGAGTCGACCTTCGAGTCGCCGGCGGTCTCCTTCCCCTCGCGCTTGCCCGTCTCGTAGGTCGCGACGCGCGCGGGGGCGGTCAGATCCTTGAACGGGCTCGAGAGGACCTGCCCCGGCATGTCCTGCCCCGCCGGGATGCCGAGGAGCGTGAGGATCGTCGGCGTCATGTCGAGGATCGACGCGCCGTCCACGCGCACCGCCGGGCGCACCCGGTTGCCGTAGGCGTAGAAGATGCCGTGGAGGGCATGGAACTGCTCGCTCACGCGCCGCATGTCGCGCGTGCGGCTCGGATCGTCGGGGAGCTCGCCGAGGCGGAAGCCGTGATCCGACACGACGAGGAGCGTCGTCCCGCGATCCATCGCCCCCATGAAGTCGCCGAGAATCCCGTCGGCGTAGATGTACATCCGCTCGACGGCCTCGCCGAACTTCTTCTGCTGCTCGCTCAGCTCCCCCGCGAGGTCCTTCGCGCGGAAGAGGTGGCCGAAGAGGTGCGCGGTCGAGTCGGTCGCCTCGATGTACACCATCAGCAGATCGGGCTGCTGCTTCCTCCACAGATCGAGGCCGATCTTCCGGTACGAGTCGGCGGTCGCCAGCGCCCACTTGAAGTGGCCGACCGGGTCCTGGAAGTTGAACGGCCGCGAGAACTCCTCGTCGGAGACGGTGATGAACTTCGAGACCTCCTCCTTCGTCACATCGGAAGGGCGGCGCGCGAGGGCCGCGGCCTCCTTCTCGAGCTCGGGGGGGTAGGTGTTTCCCGTCGTGTTCGACGAGGGCTTCCGGAACGAGTCCTCGAAGAGGAAGTGGTAGCAGAGGTGATCGCTGACGATGCTGCCGTTGACCGTCTCGGCCGGCCACGTCGCCCAGTAGCCGACGACGCCGACCTTCTTCCCGGCGTCCGAGGCGATGTTCCAGATCGCCTGGGCCTTCCGCATCTGGCTCGTCACCGGGAGCTGCTCCCCCGTCGTATGGTTCACGGCGACGAAGTGGCCGATGCGGTGCTGATCCGGCGTCTTCCCGGTGGCGATCGTCGTCCAGACGACCGGGCTCAGGAGCGGCTGCGCGCTCTTGAGCTTCCCGTAGGCGCCGCCCTGACGGAGCTTCGCGAAGTTCGGGAGCTTCCCCTCGGAGATCAGGAGATCGATCACGTCGGGGTCGGCGCCATCGAAGCCGAGGAGGAGGACGCGCTCGCGCGCGGGGCCGCCGCAGGCGGCGAGAGTCAGCACGACGAACACGAGGGCGATGATCCGGGGGGCCGCTGAGCGCATTCCGCTAGTATATGGGCGATGCCCGCCTACTGGATCGTCGCCCTCTTCGGCTTCGCGTACTGGTCGACGCGGACGTTCGGCCTCCTGCGCCACTGGGCGCGCCGGCCGCACCTGTCCGCGCTTCCGGCGGACGCCGCGCCGCTCCCGAGCCTCTCCGTGGTCGTCCCCGCGCTCGACGAAGAGACGACGATCGAGGCCGCGATGAGGTCGCTCCTCGAGGTCGACTATCCCGGACTCGAGGTCATCGCCGTCGATGACAGGTCAACGGATCGCACGGGGATCCTTCTCGACGACTTCGCCGCGCTCGACTCCCGGCTGCGGGTCCTCCACGTGAAGGAGCTGCCCGCAGGGTGGCTCGGGAAGAACCACGCGATGCACCACGCGGCCCGGCTGGCCCGCGGCCAGTGGATCCTCTTCACCGACGCCGACATCCACTTCGAGCCGTCGGCGCTCCGCCGCGCCGTCGCCTTCGCCGAATCCTCGGGGCTCGATCACCTCGTCGTCCTCCCGGAATGCGTCGTCACGGGGTTCCGGGAGAAGCTCTTCCAGAGCTTCTTCTGGGTCCTCTTCGCCTGCAAGCTCCGGCCCTGGAAGGTTCGGGACCCGAAAAGCCGCGCGCACATCGGCGTCGGCGCCTTCAATCTGGTGCGGGCGGACTTCTACCGCCGCGCCGGTGGGCACGCGGCGATGCCGATGGAGGTCCTCGACGACGTGAAGCTGGGGAAGCTCCTCAAGCAGCGCGGCGCCCGGCAGGATTGTCTTCCCGGCGGCCCGCTCGTGCGCGTCCGGTGGGTCGAAGGGGTGGGCGGCGCCGTGCGCGGGCTGACGAAGAACCTCTTCGCCGCCCTCCACTACAGCGTCCCGAGGGCGGTGGCCGGCTCACTGGTGCTCCTTGCCGGAATCGCCTGGCCCGCGGTCGGCCTCTTCATCGGGCCGCCGGGCTCGCGGCTGCTGTGCGCCGGAACGCTCGTGTGCATGACGCTCGCGATCCGCGCGGCGACGCAGACGCCGTCGATCTCGCCGCTCTACGGCCTGGGGTTCCCGATCGCGGCGGTCGTGCTCGTCTACATCGTGATGCGGTCGACGGCCCACACCCTGCGGCAGGGGGGCGTGACGTGGAGGGGGACTCTCTACCCGCTCGAGGAGCTGAGGCGGGGGCTGGTCTAGGCTGTCGGCGCGAGGGAGATGCGCTTCCTCTCGTGATCGACGCGCACGACGCGCACCTCCATCTCGGGGTGCGAGGCGACCTCGGTTTTCCAGTGGGCGAGCGTTTCGGGCGTCGTCTGGCTGACGTGGATGAGGCCGTCGACCCCCGAGGCCACCTCGACGAAGGCCCCGAAGTCCACGACGCGAAGGAGCTTGCCTCGGATGACCGTCCCCTCCACCAGGGGGGCGACGGCCGCCTCCCACGGATCCGCCGAGAGGGCCTTCATGCTGAGGGAGATCCGGTTCTTGTCCGGCTCGACCTTCAGCACCTTGACGGTGACCTGCTGCCCGATCGACAGGACGTCCTGCGCGCGGGCGACGCGCTCGTACGAGATCTCCGAGATGTGGACGAGGCCGCGGACGCCCCCCAGATCCACGAAGGCGCCGAAGTCGGTGACCGACGCGATGGTGCCCGTCATGATGGCGCCGGGAACCGCGATCTTCCACGTGGACTCGGCCGCCTCGGCCGCGGCCGCCTCGAGAAGGCGGCGGCGCGACACGACGATGTTCTTGCCGCGCTCGCGGTACTCGATGATCCTGAAATCGAAGGTCTTCCCGACGAACGACTGCGGATCGTCGGCGCGCCGCACGTCGATCTGCGAGTGCGGGCAGAAGGCGCGCTGCCCCGAGATGGTGATCTCGAAGCCCCCCTTCACGACCCCGCTCACCTTCCCCTCGACGGGGATCCCGGTGCGTGCGGCCGCCTCGAGGGCCTGGCGGGCCTGGGCCCCCTGGAGGAGGCGTCTCGAGAGGCGGATGCCGTCGGCGTTCGAGGCGGTGACCGTCGCTTCGACGAGGTCGCCGACCTTCACGTTCATCACGCCGGCCTCGTCGAGGAGCTCGGGGGTGGCGATGCTGGCCTCGCTCTTGGCCCCGACGTCGAGGAAGGTCTCCTTGTCGCCGATCTGGACCACGCGGCCGCGGACTATCTGCCCGACCTCGTAGGACTTGCGGGCTTCCTCCTTCGCGAAGAGATCCGCGAAGCTCTCGGACTCGGGGGGGGTGACGTTCTCGTGCTCGCTCATCGGGGCCAGCGCTCCTGCGAGGCGCATCCGCACCTCGCGTTGTCCATCGTTGAACCATGCCGGCATGCGGAAGTCAAGCGGCGGGGCGCACGGGTGGTGGCCGACATAGTGCCGTGGGAGACGGCACTGCGCGCGTGAAGTAATCGCGCTCGGCCTCGGTTCGCTCGCCCACCCGCTCCGGCGGCGCCAGCATTTGTTGATTCAAAGGGGGCGCCGAACGCCTTCACGGGTACCCTTCGGCCGCAAGACGCAGCGGCCGAATCTCGCAGACTGCCGCTCGCCGGCTCGCGGCGCTCGTGGACTCGTCTCACACGCTCCCCCGGCACTATGTCGGCCACCACCCCCGCGGCCTCTTGGTGGGGGAACGCGAAGTGCGTCAAAACAGCCGTTCGACCAGGGCGGTGATCGCGGCGGGGGCGAGGCCCAGGTAGAAGACGCCGAGGACCGACCCGGCGAGGGCCAGCGTGGCGGGGAGGGGAGAGCGGAGCGGCTGCGGCTCCGTCGCGGGCTCCCGGAAGTACATGTAGACGATGACGCGCAGGTAGTACGCCGCCGACACCACCGAGTTGAGGACGCCCAGGATGGCCAGCGCGTAGAGGTTCGAGTCGATCGCGGCCTTGAAGATGAGGAACTTGCCGACGAACCCCGACGTCAGCGGCATGCCGGTGAGGGCGAACATGAAGACGGCCATCGCCGCGGCGGCCCACGGCTCGCGCTTCCCGAGGCCGGCGTACGCCTGCAGCAGCTCGCCGACCTCGTCCCCCTCGCGCGTGTGCTCCACGAGGTGCACGACCACGAACGCGCCGACGTTGATGAAGAGGTACGAGGCGAGGTAGAAGACCACCCCCGACACCCCCGCCTCCGTCCGGCAGACCACCGCGACGAGCAGGTACCCGGCGTGCGCGATGCTCGAGTAGGCGAGCATCCTCTTGATGTTGTTCTGCGCCAGCGCGACGACGTTCCCGAGGGTCATCGTGAGGACGGCGACGATCGAGAGCATCCCGGCCCACGGCACGGACGGCGCCCCGCCCCAGAAGGCCGTCGTCAGGATGCGCAGCAGCGTGGCGAAGGCGGCGGCCTTCGTCCCCGCGATCATGAATCCGGTGACGAAGGTCGGCGCCCCCTGGTAGACGTCGGGGAGCCAGAAGTGGAACGGCACGGCGGCGATCTTGAAGAGAAACCCGATCAGCGTGAGCGCGACGCCGACGAGAAGCATCGCGTGGTGCCCCGGTGCCGCGGCGGAGCCGGCCATCGCCCGGAGATCGAGCGTCCCGGTGGCGCCGTAGAGGAGCGCCATGCCGTAGAGCGTGAAGCCCGTGGAGAAGGCGCCCATCAGGAAGTACTTCATCGAGGCCTCGAGCGATCGCTCCCTCGTCCGCGTGAAGGCCGACATGATGTAGAGCGGGAGCGAGAGGATCTCGAGGCCCAGGAAGAGGACGAGGAGGTTGGCGCTCCCCGCCATCATCGTCATCCCCGCGAGGGCGAAGAGGACGAGGGCGTAGTACTCGCCGTGATCGACCCCCTCGCGCCGCAGCGCCGACATCGCGAGGAGGATCGCGAGCGCCCCCGTAGCGAGGAAGATCATGTCGAAGGCCAGCGCCAGGCGATCGGCGGCGACCATCCCGCCGAAGGCGACGCGCGGCTCGAACCAGAGCGTGCGAACCGAGACGCCGGCGAGTGCGATCGCGACGAGAGCGGCCCACCCCGAGGCCTCGCGCACGGGCTTCGGCGCCACGGCGAGGAGGACCGTGACGAGGCCGCCCGCGCAGAGCCACAGGAAGGGCGCGAGGGCCCCCCAGTCGACCGCCGGCATCGTCATCGGCACGCCATCACCTCAACGGAAGAAGACCCAGAGAACCGCCGCCGCGCCGAGCAGGAAGAAGAGGGCGTAGTTGCGGACGAGCCCCGTCTGGAAGAGCTTGAGGAATCCCGCCGAAGCCTCGACGAAATCGCCGCTCCGGTTCACGACGCCGTCGACCACGTGCTTGTCGAAGAGATCGAAGACGCGGCACGTCGCGTAGTAGGCGCGAAGGACGGTGGCGTCGTACAGCTCGTCGACGTACCACTTCCCCCGGAGCAGCCGGTACAAAGGCGCCGCCCGGTCCACCACCTCGTCCGCTCTCTCACCCTTCCCGCGATAGTAGAAGTACATCCCCGCCGCGATGCCGATGAGACCCATCGTCACCGACACTCCCGCCAGCGCCCACTCGAGTCCGCCCCACGCAGCTCCTGCCGCCCCTTCCGCCACGGCCGAGTGCTCGCCGGCTGCGGCCGACTCCGCGACGTGCCCGAACGAGGGCGCGAGCCACCTCGCAAGGAAGTGGTGCCCCGGGATCCCCAGCAGCCCCCCGGCTACCGACAGCACCGCCAGCGTCACGAGCACGTACTTCATCGCCCACGGCACTTCATGGATGGGTGCTTCCGTGTGATGGTCCACACGGCTCTCTCCCCAGAACGTCAGCCCCATCAGCCGCGTCATGTACAGCGCCGTCAGCGCCGCTCCGGCAAGCCCCATCACCCACAGCACTTTGTTGTGCTCGTACGCCGCCCCCAGGATCTCGTCCTTGCTGAAAAACCCCGAGAACACCGGCATCCCGCAGATCGCAAGCCACCCCATCAAAAAGCTCCCGTACGTCCACGGCAGCTTCTTCGAGAGCCCCCCCATCTTCCTCATGTCCTGCTCGTGGTGCAGCGCATGGATCACCGCCCCCGACCCCAGGAACATCAGCGCCTTGAAGAACGCGTGCGTCGTCACGTGGAAGATCGCCCCCGTGAACGACCCCATCCCCGCCCCAAGGAACATGTACCCGAGCTGCGACACCGTGCTGTACGCCAGCACCTTCTTGATGTCGTCCTGCGCCAGCCCTATCGTCGCCGCGAACAGCGCCGTGACGCCCCCCACCGTCGCCACCACCAGCATCGCCGTCTCTGACGCCGAGAACAGCACCGAGCACCGGCACACCATGTACACCCCGGCCGTCACCATCGTCGCCGCGTGAATCAGCGCCGACACCGGCGTGGGGCCCGCCATCGCGTCCGGAAGCCACACGTACAAAGGCACCTGCGCGCTCTTCCCGCACGCCCCCACGAAGAGGAGTATCGCCGAGGCCGTCAACAGCCCCACGCTCACCCCCGCGTGGCCGCTCTTGATCGCCTCCATCACCCCCGAGATCTCCATCGTCCCGAACGCGTTCCACAGCGTCAGCACCCCGAGGATGAACCCCGCATCCCCGATACGGTTCGTGATGAACGCCTTCCTCCCAGCCTGCGCGTTCGACTCCCCGTCGTACCAGAACCCGATCAGCAGGTACGAGCACAGCCCCACTCCCTCCCACCCCACGAACATCACCGGGAAGGCTCCGCCCAGCACCAGCGTCAGCATCGACGCCATGAACAGGTTCAAGTACGCGAAGAACCGCCAGTACGCGGGGTCCTCCGCCATGTACGCCGTCGAGTACAGATGGATGAGAAAGCCCACCCCCGTGACGACCAGCAGCATCACCGCCGACAGGTGGTCGAGCGTCAGAAGCCACGGCACCGAGAGCGACTTCGCCCCTCCCCCGTCGCTTCCTCCAGGGAACCACTCCGCCACGGTGAGATCGGCACGGCCCGCCTCGAGGTTCACCCTCAGCCCTGACGATTCGAGCCCCTGGTACCCGGGAAGGCCGTTCGCCAGCTCGTACACCGCCGCCGCCGAACACAGAAACGCGATCGCCACCGTCCCCACGCCCACCAGCGACACGAACTTCTTCCCCAGC
>JACPZX010000040.1 GCA_016195325.1 Acidobacteriota bacterium | reverse complement strand
TCGGCCATCGCCGCTGAGGCTGCCTCCTCGGCCGCCTTCAGGCCGTCGGACTTCGCCGACAGGCCACTCCCCGCCCAAATCATTCCCGCTCTCCCCCGATTGCCAAAGGCCGCCGTCATCCTAGCAGAGCGGCGGCGGAGGGGGCAGCGGCATTGCGAGAACGCATGCGGTACGATCGGCGCGCCTCGCGGCGATCGGGAGAATCGGAAGGTGCGACGAAAAGGCGGGAAGCGGGCGTTCGGGCTCATCCTCGCCCTCGCCACCATGTCACTTTCCGATGCTGCGAGCCTCCCTCGCCAAATGCTATGGGCGTGGGAGCGCCAGGAGGACCTCAGGTTCCTCGACCCTCGGGAGGCCGGCGTCGCCTACCTCGCCGAGACACTCCGTCTCCACGGCGATGTCGTCGATGCCGTGCCGAGGCTTCAGCCGCTGAGACTGGCGGCCGGGACGCAGGTCGTTGCCGTCATCCGCATCGAGACGTCGTCCCCCAAGCCGAGCGACTCCGACACGATGGTCGGCAAGTGCGTGGACGCGATCGTCCCCATCACAGGTCTGGCAGGTGTCATCGGCGTTCAGATCGACTTCGACGCGACCCACTCGGAGCGGGAGTTCTACGCGTCGTTGCTCCGGGCGCTGCGCGCCCGCCTTCCGGATGGAGTTGGACTCGACATCACGGCGCTGGCGTCGTGGTGCCTGGGCGATCCTTGGCTTGGCGACCTTCCGATCGACGACGCGATTCCGATGCTCTTCCGGATGGGGGCTGACGGCGAACGCATTCTGTCGCGCCTTTCGGCCGGCGGAGACTTCAGCCAGCCGATCTGCCGGTCGAGCGTGGGCCTGTCGACCGATGAGCCACTTCCTCACTTTCCGACCGGGAGGCGGCGGTACATCTTCAACCCTTCGAGCTGGAGAGCCGAGGCATGGGAGCGCGTGCGAGGCAAGTAGGTGTCGCGGTGATCGCGGTCGTGCTCATCCTTTACGGCGTCGATCGCCTGCTCGGGTGCGGGCCGACCCTGCCGACGGCGATATTCGCTCTCGAAACCCGGCCGGGTGTTCCGCTCGACGCTTTTGCCGGAGGACAGCTCGGCGTCGTGAGATCCACGTGGGCGCGATCGTACCTCGTTGTCGCGTACCGGTATCTCTCGGGGAAACCGCTCGACGCCGCCGAGAGATCTCAGGCAGTGAACCTCTGGACCGATCGGCTTTCGCCTGCCGATATCCAGCCACCGGCGCCGGAGCCCTGGATCGCGGCGAGATTCTCCGCGGGAGCGTCCACGGCTCCCGAAAACCTGACCGAATACGAATCGCTGGGCTACTACCAGTTCAAGAGCTGCAACGACGACGCCTTCGTGACCGCCGCCGAAACGGTGAAGAGCCTCGTGAATCGGTACGGCCAGGGAACGCCGGCCGTGAGGGACTGGATTCACGCGCAGGACGAGGTCTTCTCCAACTGCCGCGGCGAGGCCCGGGCGATTCCCGCCTCCCGCGTCGAGCCGGATCGGCTCCTCGCCGCGCACCAGGACTATCAGATCGCCTCGGCCCACTTCTACGCCGGAGAGCTTCTCGAAGCCGAGAAGGAGTTCCGCGCCATCGCCGCGTCTCACGACTCCCCGTGGAGGGCGATCGCACCCTACCTCGCAGCGCGATCGCTGATCCGCGAGGCCGACCTGCACGCCACGAGCCCCGAGGAGCGACAGCGCCTTCTGCGTCGCGCCCAGGACACGCTTGAGGAGGTTCTCGTGGACGGCTCGCGCCCGGAGATTCACCCGGCGGCGGCGCGGCTCCTGGGAATCGTGCGGTATCGGTTCGTGCCCGAGGAGAGGCTTCCCGAGCTCGCGCACCGCATCGCGGCCGGGGATCCAGACTCTTTCCAAAATGATCTCGGCGACATGATCAAACTGATGGACAGGTTTCTCGAGGGCGACGGTCCTCGAAACATCGAGCCGTTCCACGGCGAGGAACTCACCGATTGGATCCTGACTCTCCAGTCGGAGGGCGCCGCCGTGAGGGATCACGCCATCGAGCGCTTCAACGCGACCCACAGTCCGGCGTGGCTCCTTGCTTCCCTCGAGAAGTCAGGAGCGCATGACGTCGAGGACGGTGCGCTTCTCGAGGCCGCGCGGGCCCTCCCCGAGTCATCGCCCGGGTACCTCTCCGTCTCGTACGAGGCGGCACGACTCTTCGTCGAGGGCGGAAGAGTCGAGGACGCGCGACGCCTCCTCGACAAGCTCGTCGCGTCGCCTGAGGTCTCGAACAACGCGACCGCGAGGAATCTCCTCGCGTCGCTCGGGTTGCCCGTCGCGACGAGCCTCGAGGCGTTTCTCTCTCTCGCGGCGATGCGGCCGGCGATGGTCGTGGATAACGGTGAAGATCTGGAGCTTCCGGCCACGTACCTGGGCGCGACAGAGGACACATCCAAGGAGCCCCTGCGGTTCGACCGTGAGGCGGCCGCGGTGATCAATCGCAAGTTCCCACTGGCGAGAATCCTCGAGTCGGCGCGATCGACGATCCTGCCCGCACATCTGAGACTCACCCTCGCCTCCGCCGGATGGGCGCGAGCGGCGCTCCTGGATGCCCCGGAGGCTGTTGAGTTCGTCCCGATTCTCGTGTCCCTCGCCCCGACGATGAAATCCGCTCTGCAGTCCTGGCAGAGCCCACCGGATTCCCAATCGCGATCCTTCACGGCCGCGCTCATCGTGCTCCGTAACCCCGGGCTGCGGCCAATGGTCGAATCGGGCCTCGGGCGCCTCGACAAACTCTGGGAGATCGACGAGTACCGCGACAACTGGTGGTGCGGGCACCACGTGAAGGAGGGATGGGTCCCGTCTTATTACTGGGGCGACAGGTCTCGCGTCCAGATCCCGGCCGAGCTGGCATTTCTCCAAGCCGATGATCGATCCCGCGCGAGCGCGGAGGTCACCGCCCTGGAACGGCTTGGAAACGGCATCGATTCGCTCGGCGCGATCGTGATGGCGCACGCCGAGTCCCACGGAGACGATCCGCGCGTTCCCGAAGCGCTGCATCGGCTCGTCGTGGGCGCGCGCGTCTCCTGCCCGGGCTCGACGGGTCTTTCGAAGCGTGCCTTCGATCTCCTCCATCGGCGCTACCCGAAGAGTGCGTGGGCGAAGAAGACGCCGTATTGGTACAACGAGTAGCCTCCCGGCCGGGGGGCGAGTTGATAAGTTATCAACTTTAGACATATCATCCCCCGGTGACGGAGCCGTTCAGCCCGACCCAAGCGCGGCAGCGGATCCGGCGCATCCTCCTCTCCGGCAGCTTCAGCTACTCGAGCCACGCTCTTCGAGAGATGGAGAAGGATGGCCTCGCACCAATCGACTGCGTCAACGTGCTCCGGGCCGCCATCGTCGAGCCTGCCGAATTCGAGCACGGCAGCTGGCGCTACCGGGTGCGGAGCGCATACATCTGGGTGGTCGTCGCGTTTCGGTCCGAGAGTGAACTGAGAGTCGTCACGGCCTGGAGGGGGAGACCATGAAGTGCGACCAGTGCGGCGCAAGGCTCGCCTCACGTCGGGAGAACTACATGTACGAGGAATCGGGGCTTCCCGGCATCACCCTGATGGGGATCGAGATCAGGCGATGCGCCAAGTGCGGGGATTTCGAGGTCGTCATCCCCAGGATTGAGGAGCTCCACCGACGAATCGCCCTGGCCATCACGAAGAAGTGCTCCCGTCTCACCCCGGCGGAGATCCGTTTCCTACGAAAGTCCCTGGGCTGGTCCGGCGCGGACTTCTCCGCCCATTTCGGCGTGACCCCGGAGACGGTCTCCCGCTGGGAGAACGGCCAGATTCCGATGGGCGTCCTCGCCGATCGCCTCCTGCGCCTGATGGTCGTTCACCTCCAGCCCGCCGCCGACTACTCGCTCGACATCCTCAAGAGCGTGGCGACCGAGAAAGCCTCCCCGCTCAAGCTCGGGATGAAAGCGGGGCCGAAGGGCTGGAGTCAGGCGGCATGACTCGGAACTGACCGCCTGCTACTTCGGCTACCGCCCGTTCCCCGTCCTATCGAGCGCCGCCCGCAGCCCTTTCGCGAGATCCTCGGCGGGGCCGACGCCCCAGTAGTGCAGGAAAACGAAGCGCGGCTCCTCGTGGATCATGTGCTGGTGGATCGCGACGACGTTGATCCGCGCGCCGCGGAGCGCTTTGAGCACCCCCTGGAGCTCCGACTCGAGCATCGCGATATCGCCGTCCACGACGGCGCCGGCCGCACCCCCGGCGAAGGCGGCCCACGTGTTGACCCCCATCGCCCCTCCCATCGACGCCCCGTGCATCTTCGTCTCGCGGCCGATCGTCACCTTGTAGACGCCGTCCTTGAGATCGCCGGCGGCCCCGAGGATCGCGTCGAGCTTCTTTGCATCGAGCGGGTCGCCCGAGCCCGCGGGAGGAGCGGGTGTGCTCCCCTTCCCGCCGCTCGTCTCCCGGATCGTCGCGAAGACCCGGCCTACCGCCTCGGCGAGCTTCGACTCGTCGCCCGTGCCGCCGACGTGCATGAACATGACTCGCGGTGAGTCCCACAGGAAGTGGTTGTGGAGGGCGGTGACGTCGAGGCCGTGGTCGAGCGCCGCGCTCATCACCGAATTCACCTGGTCCTCGAGGAGCACGAGGTCCCCCATCACGGTCGTCTCGTCGCCCGCCGTCGTGAAGGCGGCCCACGAGGTCAGCCCCATCGGCGGCGTGAGCTTCACGCCGGCGACCGTCACGGCGAGGTCGCTCCTCGGCACCGAGACCTTGAAGACACCCTCCTTCTCGTTCCAGGTCCCCTTCGCGCCGGTGAGGGCTTCGATCTTCGCACGGTCGAGAGGAGCGCCTGAGGCACCTGAGAGAGCGACCGAAAGCGCAGCAACCAGCAGCAGTGAGAAGAACTTGTACATGAAAACCTCCTCAGCGGGGTCCGAACGGTCGGGCAACCCCAGCGTATCAGAGCGTGCGCGAGAGGGAGACGACACGCGCGCGGTCGTGGACGTCCCGCCGAGCCATGTGAGAAAGTGCAATCGAACTTGCTCGGGAGTGCTCTCGAACAGGGGTGCTAGGAGCTCTCGTGACTCGAAATTCATCGAAGCGACTTGCTCGCCAAGGCGGTGCAGCGCTTACCTCGGCGGGACTTCGATTTACATACCTCTACCTGGAGAACTGGCGGAATTTCTCCAGAGTGGAGATCGATCTGCAGCGGCGTGTATTCCTTGTAGGACCCAACGCCTCGGGCAAGTCCAATTTCCTCGATGTCTTTCGCTTCTTGCATGATCTGGCGGCCGTCGGGGGCGGGCTGCAAGCGGCGGTCGCCCGAAAACCAAGAGGGAAGGTGTCCGACCTCAGGAGTCTCGCCGCCAGGAATCCGTCGGATATCGTCATACGAGTCCGTGTGGGAGACGACTCGAATCCGAAACTTTGGGACTACGAACTGAGAATCACTCAAGACAAAAAGGGCCGACCGAAGGTAAACCGGGAACGCGTGATCAGTGGTGACCAAGAGATATTCACGCGCCCGCGAGAAGTCGACATGTCTGACCCGGAGCGGTTGACTCAGACATTTCTCGAGCAAGTCAACGCAAATGTGAGATTCCGAGCACTCGCCGAGTTTTTTGGATCTGTGCGTTACCTACACATCGTCCCCCAGCTCGTGCGCGAGCCGGAGCGCACGGTGGATCGAAGTGGTGACCCTTATGGCGGGGGCTTCTTGGAGCAGGTGGCGCAAACGTCGGAGAAGACGCGTAAGGCGCGGTTGAGCCGAATTCGAAGCGCCCTCAGACTAGCCGTCCCACAGCTTCAAAAACTTGAGCTCTGGCGTGATGATCGCGGGATGCCACACCTCCGCGGTAAGTACGAGCACTGGCGTCCCCAAGGGGCTTGGCAGACCGAAAACCATCTTTCGGATGGGACACTCCGCCTGCTCGGCCTTCTCTGGGCCGTGCTGGACAGCGGCGGTCCGCTATTACTTGAGGAGCCAGAGCTGTCACTGCACCCGGAAGTCGTGCGCTCTCTTCCTCAGATGTTCGCCCGCACCCAGCGACACAGCGGAAGGCAGATCATTCTCAGCACCCACTCCCCTGATCTCCTGACAGACGAAGGAATCGCCCAAGACGAAGTGCTGCTGTTGAAACCCGCCAAGGAAGGGACGGTGGTCCGCCGAGCTCAGGACATCGATGACATCGCGGATCTGCTTATGGGTGGGTCCAACCTCGCCGACATCGTCATGCCGCTGACGCGACCAGATCAGGCTGACCAGTTGACGCTTTTCCCCGATTGATGCCGGCTCGCGACCTTCTGATCAACGGCGTGGTTGAAGGAGATATCGATGCAGCCGTCTTTCGACGGCTCGTCAAAGAGGTCGGCGCCCGGTCCGGGCCCGTCTTCGGTAGGAATGGTAAAGGCCAGATACTCAAGAAACTGGCCGGCTTCAACGAGGCTGCCCGTCGTTCGCCCTGGGTCGTGCTTGTCGATCTCGACAGTGATGCTGACTGCGCACCGCCTCTTATCGCGAAGACTCTCCCAACACCTTCCCAGCTCATGCGATTTCGCATCGTCGTCAGAGAGATCGAGGCGTGGGTGATGGGGGACCGAGAACGGTTGGCGCAGTTCCTCCACGTGAATCTCTCGATGGTTCCGACCAACCCGGAGGATCTCGAGGACCCCAAGAAACACTTAGTCGAGATTGCCTCGAGATCCAGCGACGCTGACATCCGAGTCGATCTCGTTCCCCGACGGGGAAGTGGCAGAGAGGTCGGGCCTGCCTACAAGTCACGGCTTGTGGAGTTCATTTCAAAGCCAACCCGCGGCTGGCGCCCCCGCGTCGCCGCGCGCCAATCCGAGAGCCTCGACCGATGCATCCGCGCCCTCGCAAGCCTGGTCAAGGACGCGCGCGCCAGGGCGCGGTAGGCGCCGCCCCTACTCCTTCAGCACCGCCACCGTCGCCCCCGCTCCCCCCGACTTCGCGTCGGCGGGGTGGTGCGACTCGACGTGCGGGTGCTTCTTCAGGAAGAGCGCCACCGCGTCGCGGAGGCGCCCGGTCCCGTGCCCGTGGATGACGCGCACCTCGCGGTGGCCCGCGAGGACGGCGTCGTCGAGGAACTTGTCGAGAAGGTCGGTCGCCTCCTCCACGCGCATGCCGATGAGCTTCACCTCGGCGCCGACGCTCTCCCTCCCGGACGATGACATCGTCACGCCTGTGGGAAGCACCGGCGGGCGGCGCTCCACGGGCCCCGCTGCGGGCCCGGAGACCAGCTCGCACTCGGCCAGAGCGATCGTCATCCGCTTCCCCCGGACGAGGACGTCGGCGCGACCCTTCCGGGTGTCGATCGCCTGAACCGTGGCCATCGATCCCAGGGAGGCGATCCGGACTGTCGCGCCGACGGGGATGTCGGTCGCGAAAACGCCGCGCCCGCCGGGAGCGGCGGCGAGATCCTTCGGCGTCAGGTGCTTCGGAGCGGGGGGCGCGACGGCCGGGCGCATCCTCTCTTCCGCCTCCTTCGCCGCCTTCCGCGCCTCGGCCTTGAGCTGGAGCTCGAGGGCGCGGTCGCCGGTCTCCTTCGCGATTGCCGCCGCCTCGCTCCCGATCTTCCCGATGGCCGCCTCGGTCGCCTCCTGGTACGAGGCCCGAAGCCTCAGCTCCTCGGCCCTCGCCTTATCCGCCATCTCGGCGCGCTCGGCTTCGGCGGCCTCGCGCGTCTCGCGCGCGCGCGACTCCTCGGCGCGGCGCCCCTCGACGAGCTCCTGGAGGCGCACGAGGTAGGAGTCGGCCTGGCGGTGCGCGTCGCCGACGCGCGCGCGGGCGTCCTTCAGGATCTCCTCGGGGAGGCCGACGCGCCCCGCCATCTCGATCCCGCCGCTTCGCCCCGCGATCCCGGCGAGGAGACGGTACGTCGGGACGTGCCCCGCCTCGTCGAACTCCATCGAGGCGTTCGACGCCCCGTCGGTCATCTCGGCGTAGACCTTGAGCGCGGCGTGGTGCGTCGTCGCGACGACGGTCGCGCCGCGCCGGCGGAAGTGATCGACGATCGCCGCGGCGAGGGCCCCCCCCTCTTCGGGATCCGTCCCCGCCCCCACCTCGTCGAGGAGGACGAGGGCGGGGGGCACGAGGTCGCGGCTCATCTCTCCCGCGCGCAGCATCCGCGCCGAGAAGGTGGAGAGATCGTCGGTGATCGACTGGCGGTCGCCGATGTCGGCGAGGACCTGCGCGAAGATCGGAAGGGAAGCCCGGCTCGCGGGGACGAGGAGGCCGCTCTGGTTCATGAGCGCGAGGAGGCCGATCGTCTTCAAGGCCGCCGTCTTCCCGCCGGTGTTCGGCCCCGAGAGGATGACGACGCCGCCCCCCGTCTGCAGCTCGACGTCGAGGGGGACGATGCGCCCGCCGCGCGACTCGAGGGCCGCCTGGAGGACCGGGTGCCTCGCGCCGGCCAGGGAAACCGCGTCGGACGTCGCCGCCGGCTCGCAGGCGAAGTCGCGGGCGAAGAGGGCCGCCGCCGAGACGAGGTCGGCCTCGCCGAGGAGGCGCCGCATCACCCTCAGCTCCGCGAGGTTGGCCCTCAGGCGCGACGAGAGGGCCGCGAGGATCTTCCGGATCTCCGCCTCTTCCTCATCGCGCAGCGTCACCAGCTCGTTGTTCGCCTCGACCGCCTCCATCGGCTCGATGAAGACCGTCGCCCCCGTGGAGGAGGCGCCGTGGATGATGCCGGCGACGCCGCGGCGCGACTCGACGCGCACCGGGATCACGAAGCGGCCGCTCCGCACCGTGACGAAGGCGTCCTGGATCACGTCGGGCTGCCGGTCGAGGATCGCGCGCATCATCTTGCTGAGGCGCCCCTCGAGCGAGGCGAGGCGCCCGCGGATGCGATCGAGATCGGGGGACGCCTTGTCCTCGACCTTCCCCTCGGGGGAGATCTTGCCGGCGATGTCCGCGAGGAGGGGCTTCACGTTGGGGATCCCCCCCGCGACGTCCCAGAGGCGGGGGTAGCGGGTTCTCACCGAGGCGATCTCGTCACGGTACGACACGGCCGCTCGGATCACGGTGGTGAGGCGGGCGATCTCGACCGGATCGAGGACGGCCCCTTCGGGCTCGAGGACCTCGAGCGAGGCGGCGGGGTCCTCGACCTCGCCGGGTGAGGGGGCGCGGAACTCGTGGAGGTACGCGAGCCCCTCGACCGCGCGGGCGCGAGTGACCTTCACCTCGGCGGCCTCCTCGGCCGGCGCGAGCGCGGCGAGGGCCTCGTGGCCGAGGGCGCTCTTGAGCCGGCGCGCGAGGAGAGCTTTCAGCCCGTCGTACTCGAGGGCCGACAGCGTGATGGGATCAATCATGCCGCTGCGTCACGTGGTAGATGTAGTGGAGGCCGCTCAGGACGACGAGCGCGACGGAAACCTGCGTCAGCAGCTGGAGCACGGCGTCCGACTTCTGCCCCATCCAGTTGAAGAAGAGAAAGGCGACGACGGTGAGGATCTCCACCGTCGTCGTCAGCTTCCCGAGGATCGTCGGCGCGAACGAGGTCCGCCCGCCGGCCATGTAGAGGACGCCGGCGATGAGGGCGATGATGACGTCGCGGCTGATCGACAGGATCGTCAGCGTCACCGGGATGCGGTTGAGGAGGACGAAGTCCGGGAAGGCGCGCGGGCGGTCGGGCATGCACAGGATGATGAACGCCGCCGTCAGCAGGAGCTTGTCGGCCAGCGGGTCGAGGATCGCGCCGAGGGCCGTCTTCTGCTTCCACATCCGCGCGATGATGCCGTCGAGAAGATCGGTGATCCCGGCCACGGTGAAGATCACGAGCGCGGCGCCGGCGCGGTTGTCGGTGACGGCGATGATGAAGAAGGGGATCAGCGCCATCCGGAGAACGGTGAGAAGGTTGGCGAACGTCAGGCCCATCGGCTCACCCTTCTCAGCCCGGACCTACGACTTGGGGGGCTTGACGACGTCGCCCTTCTGGAATCCCGCGCCGCTCTGGGAGCTTGCGATCGAGACCTTGTCCTTCACCTCGGTGACGATGATCTTGCCGATGAGCTTCGTCTCGACGTCGAGGACCGCGCCCGTGTCGGGGTCGCGGATCTCCTCCCCCTGGCGGTAGACCTCGAAGACGTCGCCGACCTTGATCCCCTCCCCCGAGCCGGCGTTGAGGTAGATCTTCTCGCCCGAGACGTTCGCGATCTTGGCCGACATCCCGCCGCCTCCCCTCATCTGGCCGACCATGTCGCCCGTCTTTCCGGCCATCTTCTGGCACAGCTCGACGACGCAGGGGCGGAAGACCTTGTCGATCTTGGTCTCGTCGAAGTCGGTGCCGCCCCCGGTGCCGCGGAAGCTGAGCTTGAAGGAGGCGTCGGCGTTCTGCGCGTTGTCGGCGAAGACGATCTGCGCCGTGGAGGTGCTGATCAGGCGGATGTCGATCCCCCCCTCGAGGGTGTTCTTCGAGCCGCCGGCGCCGCCGAGAAAGCCCGTGTGCCCCCCGGACTGCTTGACCCCGAGCTTGGTGATGTCGCCGGTGAGGATCAGCTCGACGCCCAGGATCTTCCCGACCTTCGCCGCGGTCATCGCGTCGACCGCCCCCGAGAGGCCCAGGCCCTGCTCGTGCATGACGTCCTGGATCCGCTTGCGCTCGATGACGATGAACTTCCCGGTCTTGACGAGCTCGGTCTCGAACATGCCGTTGACGACGCTCGTCGAGAGCGAGGCGTTGTTCGTCGAGATGTGGCTCGAGTCGAAGGGAAGGACGGCGATCCGCGGCTTCTTCTCCTGCGCCAGCGCCTCGGGCGCGAGCGCGGCCGATGCCGCGACGGCGAGAGCGAGGGCGCAGCCGAAGGCCGCTGAAGTGTAGGGCTTCAATCTCATGACGATTCTCCCTGAGACGTCAGTCCGGAATGTACTTCACGTCGATCTTGTTGGCCGAGTAGGTCGTGACCCTCAGCGTCCCCCCCGAGACGGCGAGCCCCTGGAGCGACTGCGACAGTGTCTGGCCGTCCCCCTTGAAATCCACGTCGAGGCGCGCGGTGAACTGCGCGTACTCCCTCAGGTAGACCTCGGTGACGCCGCGGACGTCGGTCCTGATCGTGGCGACGACCTTGTCGACGAGTTCCTTCGAGAGCGCGGTCACCGAGACCGCGAGCATCCGAGTCCCCGAGGCCTCCTTCGCCCACTGCGTGACGATCTGGGAGACCAGGTCGTCGGCGGCCATCGAGGCCGCCTGCTTGAGAGCCTCGGTCCCGCCGGCCACCGAGTTGAGGTGCACCGCCTTCCCCGTTCCCGTCGTCGTGCCGAGGATCTCGCCCGTGTCGGCCTTGATCGCGCGGGCCGTGACGCTCGCCTGGTACGAGCTCATCTGCGACCCCGCCACCGACCCCGCCGGCGCGGCCACTGCCTGCCCCGTGATCACGACCTCGGCGCCCGTCTGCTGCCCGATCCGCGCCGCCTCGGCCGGATCCCCCTCCATCGCCTTGAGGGCCGCCTCCTTGTCGATGCTCTTCCTCACCGTGGCGGCGTCCATGACGGTGAACTCCTTCGCCTTCAGGGCGCGGATCACCTGAGCCTCGACGGTCCCGATGTTCGAGGACCAGCTCGACCACCAGCCGGAATCGTGGATGTTGTCCTCGGGGATCAGGACGAAGACCCGGGGGCGCCGCATCCTCTGGATGAGGAGGCCGAGCGACTGGAGGTCCGCCTTCACGTCGCCGACGGCGACGGTCGCGCTCACCGAGACTCTGTAGAGAGGCCCGTCCTGCTTCTCGGAGTTGAGCTTGTAGGTCCTGACGAACCCCTTCGACTGCGAGTAGATGGAGTCGCTCAGGACCTGGTAGTTCTGGACCATCGTCTCGCTCTCGATCAGCGTGCCGACGGCCTGCTCGACCGCCTTCCGGAGCGCGTCGTCGATCGCCCGGTCGCGCGCGGCGGCGACGTCCCCTTTCGTGACGGAGGCCACCCCCTCGACGTTGAGGGTCTGGTCGCCGGACGGGGGCTGCGCGGGCGGCGCGGAGGGTCCCTCCGCGAGCGCCGGCGAGGCGAGCGAGATCGCGGCGAGGATCCCCGCCGCCATGCCGTTCCAGAGCTTCACGCGCCGCCTCCTGAGGGTGCATCGAGTCGAACGCCGAAGGCTATGCGGGTGCGGGAGGGGAGTCAAGCCGGCGCCGCCGGTATAATGCGGCCATGACCCCGAAGGGCTCGCGCGCGCGTTCGATCGAGTGCGCCGCCGCCGCATCGCTCCTCGCGGCGTCGATGCTGTTCGGCGGCTGCTCCATCAAGAAGTTCGCGATCCGGAAGCTCGGCGACGCCCTCGCCGAGAGCGGCTCGACCTACGCGAAGGACGACGACCCCGAGCTGATCCGGGGGGCCGTCCCCTTCGGCCTCAAGCTCACCGAGAGCCTCCTCGAGCAGGCCCCCGACCACCTCGGCCTCCTGACCGCCGCCGCCTCGGGGTTCACGCAGTACGCCTACGCCTTCGTGCACGAGGACGCCGACGAGATCGAGGACCGCGACATGGCGGCCGCCGCGGCGCTGAGAGCTCGCGCCCGGAAGCTCTACCTGCGCGCCCGGGGCTACGCCCTCCGCGGGCTCGACGTCGTGCATCCTGGTTTTCAGTCGGCGCTCCGCGCCGACCATGTCCGGGCGCTGGCGCAGGCGGACGCCGCGGACGTCCCCCTCCTCTACTGGGCGGCGGCGTCGTGGGGCGGGGCGATCTCCCTGTCCAAGGACGACCCCGACATGGTCGCCGACCTCTCCCTCGTCGGCGCGCTCCTCGAGCGCGCCGCGGCTCTCGACGACGCGTGGGATTCCGGGTCGATTCACGAGTTCCTCATCAGTTACGAAGGCGCGCGCTCGGGCGCGATGGGAGGATCGGTCGCCCGCGCCCGCGCGCATTTCGACAGGGCGATGGAACTCTCGAAGGGGCTGCGCGCGGCGCCGCTCCTGGACCTCGCCGAAAACGTCTCGATCCGCAACCAGGATCGCGCCGAGTTCGTTGCGCTCCTGAACCGCGCCCTGGCCATCGACCCCGACGCGCGCCCCGAATGGCGGCTCGTCAACCTGGTGCTCCAGCGCCGCGCGCGGTGGCTTCTCGCGCGCGCGGATCTCCTCTTCGCGGACTGACGGAGGTTTCTTGAAAAGAGCTCTCGTCTCGCTGATCCTCGCGGCGGTCACGGCCCCGGGCGTCCTCGCGGAACCATCCGTCACGGTGAAGATGGGCACCCTCGCACCCGAAGGATCGTCGTGGCACCAGATCCTCAAGGCGATGGGCGAGAAGTGGGCCCACGCGGAAGGCGGCGGCGTCACGCTCCGCATCTACCCGGGGGGCGTTCTCGGTGACGAACCGGATCTCGTCCGCAAGATGCGTGTCGGGCAGATCCACGCCGCGGCCCTCACCGCCGTGGGCCTCGCCGACATCGACCCGGCCGTCTCCGCTCTCCAGGTCCCGATGATGTTCCAGTCGTACGAGGAGCTGGACTTCGTCCGCGAGAAGCTGCGCCCCGCGCTCGAGAAGCGCCTCGCCGATCGTGGGTTCGTCGTCCTCAACTGGGGGGACGCCGGGTGGGTCATGTTCTTCGCGAAGGAGCCCTTCGCCCGCCCCGGCGATCTCAAGAGGATGAAGCTCTTCGTGTGGGCCGGCGACAACCAGGCGGTCGACCTCTGGAAGGCCGCGGGCTTCTCCCCGGTCCCCCTCGCCTCGACCGACATCCTCCCCGGCCTCCAGACCGGCCTCATCAACGCCTTCGACACGACCCCGCTTCTCGCCGCGTCGTCGCAGTGGTTCGGCCTCGCGACGCACATGCTGAACCTCAAGTGGTGCCCCCTCGTCGGCGCGACCGTCATCACGAAGAAGGCGTGGGACACGACCCCTGAGGCTGCCCGCGAGGCGCTCATGAAATCGGCCTCCGAGGCGGGTGAGCGTCTCAAGGGGGAGATCCGCGCCGCGAACGACAAGGCGATCGACGCGATGACGAAGCGCGGGCTCACCGTGCACGAGGTCTCGGCGCAGGATCTCGCGGCGTGGCGCCAGGCGGCCGAGGGGGTCTATCCGAAGATCCGCGGCGGCATGGTCCCCGCAGACATGTTCGACGAAGTCCGGCGCCTCCGCGACGCATTCCGCGCCCCGTCCTCGCACTGATGAGCCGGTACCTTCGCCAGGCGGAAAACGTCCTCGTCTCCATCCCCCTCGGCGCGATGGCGATCCTCCCGATCGCGGAGATTGTCCTTCGCACCACGATGGGGGTCGGCCTCCCCGCCTCGAACTCCGTCGTCCAGCACCTCACCCTCGTCGTCGCGATGCTCGGCGCGGGGATCGCCGCGCGCGAGAAGCGCCTCCTTTCGCTGTCGACCGGCGCCTCCCTCCTCAAGGGGCTCCCCGGCACCGTCGCGCGGATCTTCAGCGGCTCGTTCGCCGCCGCGATGACGCTCCTTCTCGCCATCGCGAGCGCGCAGTTCGTGGCGAGCGAGCGCGCCGGTGGGAACTTCCTCGTCGGCGCCTTCCCCCTCTGGCTCGCGGAGGTCGTCCTCCCGATCGGGTTCGCCGTCGTCGCCGCGCGGCTTCTGTGGCACACGGGAACGTCGTGGGCGGAGCGCGCCGTCTCCGCGCTGATCGTCGCCGCGATCCTCGCCGTCGGGGCGCACCCATTCGTGACGCCGCACTCCCTCGTGATCCCGGCGGTGGTCGCCCTCCTCCTCGCGACGGTCTTCGGCGCCCCCGTCTTCACGACCCTCGGGGGCCTCGCGCTGATCCTCTTCTGGGGAGAGGAGGTGCCGATCGCGGCGATCCCGGTCGAGACGTACCGGATGGTCGTCTCCCCCACCCTCCCGACGATCCCCCTCTTCACCCTCGCCGGCTACTTCCTCGCCGAAGGGGGCGCCAGCAAGCGCCTCGTGCGCCTCTTCCAGGCCCTCGCCGGATGGCTTCGCGGCGGCCCCGCCGTCGTCACCGTCCTGGTGTGCGCCTTCTTCACTTCTTTCACCGGCGCGTCGGGGGTGACGATCCTCGCCCTCGGCGGCCTCCTGATGCCCGTCCTCCTCGCCGCGAGGTACTCGGAGAAGAGCTCGCTGGGGCTCCTCACCGCCGCCGGCTCGCTCGGCCTCCTTTTTCCGCCCAGCCTCCCGGTGATCCTCTACGGCATCGTCGCGCGCACGCCGATCGACAGGATGTTCCTCGGCGGCGCCGTCCCGGGGATCCTCATGCTCGGCCTCGCCGCCTGGTGGGGAAGCCGCTCGAGCTCCGCCGACAAATCCACCCGACAGCGGTTCGACGCGAAGGAGGCGTGGCGCGCCGCGTGGGACGCGAAGTGGGAGCTGCTCCTTCCGGTGGTCGTCCTCGTCGGCCTCTACGGCGGCTTCGCGACGCTCGTCGAGGCGGCGGCCCTCACCGCGCTCTACGCCTTCATCGTCGAGACGTTCATCTACAAGGACCTGAAGGTGTTCCGTGACACGCCGCGCGTCACCGCAGAGTGCGGCATCCTCGTCGGCGGCGTCCTCATCATCCTCGGCGTCGCCCTGGGCTTCACGAACTACCTGGTGGACGCCGAGATCCCTGCGAAGATGGTCACGTGGGTGACGGGGGCGGTCCACTCGCGCTTCGTCTTCCTGCTCCTTCTCAACGTCTTCCTCCTCGTCGTCGGCTGCCTGATGGACATCTTCTCGGCGATCGTCGTCGTCGTGCCTCTCATCCTCCCGCTCGGCGCGGCGTATCACATCAACCCGATCCACCTCGGCATCATCTTCCTGTCGAACCTCGAGCTCGGGTACCTGACGCCGCCGGTCGGGATGAACCTCTTCCTCTCGTCGTACCGCTTCAACAAGCCCCTCCCCGAGATTTACCGAGCGGTCGTCCCGATGCTCCTCGTCCTCCTGTTCGGCGTCCTCCTGATCACCTACTTCTCCGCGCTGACGATGACCCTCCCCCGCTTGTTCGGGCGCTGACGTGACGCGCCCCGGCTCGACGTGGGCCATGGCCGCCCTCGTCGTGCTCAAGGGGGCGACGCTCATCGACGGGACGGGGGAGCCGCCGCGCCCGAACGCGGTCGTCGTCGTGGAGGAGGGGCGCATCGTCCGCGTCGGAGACGCGACGTCGTTCCCGATCCCGGAAGGGGCGGAGGTGAAGGACCTCACCGGGCGCTTTCTGATCCCCGGGCTGATCGACATGCACGCGCACGTGGCGATCCTCCCTCCCGACGAGCGGGGCCGCCTGAAGGACCACGACGACCGGACCGTCTCCGAGCGCGTGCTGAAGATCCTTCTCGCCTCCGGGATCACGACCGTCCGGAACCCCGCGGCGCCGGCGGCCGACGGCGTGGCGCTGCGCGAGGCGGTGAGGTCCGGGCGGATCGCCGGCCCCCGCATCTTCACCGCGGGCGAGGCGCTGAACCGCGCC